>NZ_JALGQY010000078.1:0-1299 GCF_022809915.1 Acinetobacter lwoffii
GAGGGCGTTCAAAATTCTGTGTCAGTAAATTTGACTAGATTTTAATTATATCATCTAATCGACCTTCAAAGTAAATGGATAATTGAGTAATCGTTTGTCCCCATTCCTGAATAGGCATTGTCCATTTTTCTGATGCCTGTTGAATACCAATATACAGCAATTTCATCAGACTATCCTCATTGGGGAAAGCTCCTTTGGTTTTGGTTAGTTTGCGGAATTGACGATGTACGGCTTCAACGGCATTGGTGGTGTAAATCGGCTTCCTAATCGCTTTAGGGTATTTGAAATAGGCGGATAGTAGATGCCATTTGGTACGCCATGACTGAATGACCACACCATATTTTTCGCCCCATTTTTCTTCTAGCTCATCCAGTGCTACTTCTGCCGCCCCTTTGGTATCAGCACGGTAAATTGGCTTTAAATCAGCCATAAATGCCTTCTGATCTTTACTGGCAACATAGCGTAAAGAATTACGGATTTGATGAACGATACACAGTTGTATTTCTGTTTGAGGGTAAATCGCTGCTATGGCTTCGGGGAAACCTTTTAGTCCATCTACACAGGCAATCAGAATATCCTGAACACCACGATTTTGTAGGTCTGTCAGTACACTAAGCCAATGGTTCGCCCCTTCGCTTTCCGATAAATGCAAGCCGAGTAGTTCCTTCTTACCTTCAACATTTAAAGCTAAAATGGTATAGATCGCTTTGCTCACATAAACACCTTTATCCTTCACTTTGTAATGTATGGCATCTAACCAAACAAAGGGATAAATTGTATCGAGTGGGCGTTGTTTCCATGCTTGTAACTGAGGGAGGAGCTTATCTGTAATATTGGTGATAGCACCATCTGAAATCTCCAATCCATACATATCAGCAACATGCTTTTGAATATCACGATAGCTCATACCAAGTGCATAGAGTGATATGATTTTATTGTCAATTTCTTCTGATAATTTGGTCTGGTTCTTTTTAACTAACTGTGGCTCAAATTCACCATTTCGATCTCTAGGGGTTTCAAGCTCAAATGAACCTGATGTAGATTTTACTGTCTTGCGAGTATAGCCATTGCGGCGATTACCTTGTTTCGGATTCGCTTCAATGTAATTCTCGATTTCTGCTTCAAGAGCAGCTTCGGTCAGTTGTTTAATTAAAGGGGTGAGTATGCCATTTTCTCCAGTCAGTGCTTGTCCTGACTGGAGTTGTTTTAAGGCTGTTTCAAAATCAAATGTAGTTGCCATAATGCATCATTCCTGTTTTTAACAGTTTAAGGAAATGACACAGTTTTTTGAACACTACC
>NZ_JALGQY010000079.1:0-1282 GCF_022809915.1 Acinetobacter lwoffii
AGAGGTGGATCAGGAAATTTGAACAACACTTATAAGTGATATTTTGCTCCCCAAATGATGTTATAAACATCAATATATGGAGTATTTTATGGCACGTAGACCAAGAAGAAATCATTCAAATGATTTTAAAGCTAAGGTAGCACTTGCTGCGATTAAAGCAGAAAAAACACTTGCTGAATTGAGTGCTGAATTTGATGTTCATCAAAACCAAATTATCGACTGGAAAAATCAACTGATTTCAGCTTCCTCGCAAGCTTTCGATCAATCAAAAGCTCCAACAGAACCACCCATCGATCTAAAAAAACTACATGCAAAAATCGGTGAGCAGGCATTAGAAATTGATTTTTTAGAAGGTGTGTTGAAGAAACTGGGCCGCTTCAACCACAAAAGTTAATCGATGACTCACTTCAGATTTCAGTATCTAAGCAAGCTCAGCTGCTGAAAGTCTCCCGTGGTTGTTATTACTATCGCCCAAAACCTGTGAGTGCATCAGATCTGAAGCTGATGCGCTGTATTGATGAATTACATATGCAATACCCTTTTGCAGGTAGCCGTATGATGCGTGATTTGTTGAATCGTCAAGGACATCATATAGGACGACGTCATACACGTACTTTAATGAAGAAAATGGGCATTAATGCGTTATATTGCAAACCAAATTTAAGCCAGGCTAATCAAGCTCACCGCAAATATCCATATCTGCTCAAAGGATTGGCTATTCAGCGCAGTAATCAAGTGTGGTCTACGGATATAACGTATATCCCTATGGCAAAAGGCTTTGTTTATTTATGTGCTGTGATTGATTGGCATAGCCGCAAGGTACTTGCGCATAGAGTATCGATTAGTATGGAGGTTACATTTTGCATAGAAACATTAAATGAAGCTATTGAAAAATATGGTCGACCTGAAATATTTAATACAGACCAAGGCAGTCAGTTTACCAGTGATGCATTTATTGATGTATTGAAATCAAATGGCATTCAAATCAGTATGGATGGTAAAGGTCGATGGGTTGATAATGTGATGGTTGAACGATTATGGCGGAGCGTTAAATATGAAGAGGTGTATCTCAAAGCCTACAGCAATGTTTTGGATGCGAAGAAGCAATTAAACGCATATTTTGAATTTTATAATTTGAAACGACCTCATTCGAGTCTGGACAAAATGACTCCAGATGAGTTTTACTATGACCAGCTACCACAACAAAATAAGGTAGCTTAACTAGAGCAGAGTATCACTTATAAATAAGCTTTTAGTTGTTCAAACATGTGGGACCACCTCT
>NZ_JALGQY010000080.1:0-1282 GCF_022809915.1 Acinetobacter lwoffii
TTCTAGAGTTATTTGCATTTCTCTATTTTATCAAAATTCAACCTGCTTTTTTTTAGCATACTTTTTGATACACCACCGCCTTTTTTAATTAGCTCCAGATAAGTTTCCAGGTTTTCTGCATGATTAAAATGCTGGATAAATGCTTGCAGGGATTTCTGCGCATGACCATTGTGAGCATTATCAATAGTAATGTGCACATTAAAATAATGCGGATCGATACCCAGTTCAGCCAGTTCATAATTGGTGATTAACAAATGCAGTGGTAACTGTTCATAACCGAGATTAAAGCCAATGACCAAAGGTAGATACTTGGCCGGGGCATAAGCCAGTGCCAACTGTACGGCAGCCTGTTCGTAGTAACTATCATCTAAATGCTCGGCATAACTGTTCAGCTCATAATGACTCAACAGGTCCTGATACATGGTGACATGGTTGGCACGCGGATGCCCTAAACCAAGCTCTTCGAGATAGATGTAAATCAAATCTTTCAACTCGGGCTGATTACAGTTTGGCACGGTTGAATACAACCAAGCACCATCGACCAGTTTAACCGGTGCAACTTTCGCCAGGAATTCGAAAGCCTGAGAAACCGTCGGAAAATATTCCCGGGGCTGCTGCTGTTTCCGGCGATTGACATAGGTCTGGAAAGTCGCACAAACCTGATGATGTTGTTCTAAAAGATGCTGTTCAACCTGTACAGGCTGATCCAACCATCCGAGAGTATCAATATTTAAATTTTTAATCAGATCGCTCAAATAAGATTCGGCTTTTTCGGTTTTGGTATATGTCGAAATTTCAGTATCTTGAAAAAAGTCGACCCAATCCTTAAAGCTTTTAATTTGATAATTATGATTTTTATTTGGCGATAAAGGTAAACTTAGCTCTGTGCTGACGAACATAATCTGATCCTTGCAGATTTCTCTTGATTTACCTTAACGTGCCCTCTAAAAGCAGGGTGTTGAATTTTTGTTCTAATTTATTGGTGTATTGCTTTAAGTGAAAATGAACGGATATTTCTATGAATAGAAATGTTAAAACAATACAAATTGTAAAATTAAGAATGGGATGGCAGCCGAAAGAGTGAGGGAGTAATTTGAACAAATGATAAAAACTGGGTTTAAAGATTCGAGAAATAAAATTTGCAAGATAAAAAAAGCCCGAGTCGCAATGCTCGGGCTTTTTGTTGAGATGTTGCCATCTCGAATATGGCGTCCCTACGGGGATTCGAACCCCGGTTACCGCCGTGAAAGGGCGATGTCCTAGGCCTCTAGACGATAGGGAC
>NZ_JALGQY010000021.1:0-55230 GCF_022809915.1 Acinetobacter lwoffii
TTAAGTCCAGAAGCCTTTGAACAGAAATATTTCAAGAATTTAGAGGGATCGATTGTCCACGATACTGTCTAGGATCAGCCTGCTTCATTTTTCATTTCTAGAAATGATCTGGAAAAACGATAGAGAGAATAAAAAAATACCTTCGAATCATAAATCTATATTTTAGATTATTAATTAATTTTTAATTTATAATTGCGATCATTAAGCAAAGAGAGAGAATGTTATGAAATCTAAGCTGATGATCAGTATGGGCGCTGTAATCCTGATGTCGATGAGCCAGTTTAGTCTAGCGGCACCTGCTGCAGAAAAAGTGGTACGCACAGATCGCATTAGCTTTTATAAAACAGCAAAAGTAAACGTAACAAAACCGAAACGTGTACAACGTAGCGATCATATTCGCTTCACTATGCCGGTGATGGAACAACCCTCATTGCAGCAAAAACGTGTGCTACGCAGTGATCGTATTATCTTGAATAAAACCAGCTAATACTTGCCACGCTGATTGCTCAGTAATATTGAAAAAAGCCCATGAATGATGGGCTTTTATTATTTTCTCGTATCAGTCAGTTTAAAATAACGCTTCTAAACGCACCAAAGCTCCGACATAGTGATCACGATCTTCGCGATGATCATTCAAATAGTTCAGGTCGGTCTGGACAAAAAACCATTCACGTAAAAAAGGTTGTCTCCACGACACATAGGGGCCCCAGCGGTTGAGACGCAGATCCTTGTCATTTAGATAACCACCGGTATAAATGCCGTAACTGAAACGGTTGTCCTGAAAAAACTGATGTTGCCTGAAGGTGTAGTTGTCCCAGGTCAGATCATCGTCTTGATCATCTGCATAAGTCAGACTAAGCTGATTGGAGAAAAAGGCCTGATTGGGACGGGCATGGATTAGCTCCAGATTGGTCCGTAAATAGTTTTCGCTTTGAATGCCGTAGCGATAAATCTGTTCGGCATGAAAAGAGTAGTCATTTTCCAGCGTCCAATCTTTACTGGCTTTAACACGCAGGTAAATATCATCTCCAGAACGCAAGCCCAGATCCAGATCGGTTTCGAAAGGAATGCGATCTGACCATTCAGACCAACGTAAGGCAAAAGAGCTGTTATCTTCACGTGCACGTTTAGTATCCAGACGTTTATCTCCGGAAGTGGCAGGATTTTCATTGGTAATCGCGACATTACTGTCTAATTCATTGTCCAGACTGTCATCACCAAAAACCACACTCAGCTTTTGTTCCAAGGTCGGAAGCTTGATCTTGCCGCGGATTCGGGGCTTAATCTCATAGCCTTCATATTCATCCCAGCGATTATCTAGAATGATCCGTAATGTGGCTGCAGCTGGCTGATCCGGATCGGTTTCACCAAACCAGTTATCAATTTTATGTGCAGTACGATCAGCCCATTCGCGGATGTCTTTCTGTTTTTGATCCGCCCATGAATAATTTTCTGTCTCTAGCGTGGATGGAACGATGGCGACACTTGATTGCTCTGGCAGAACCGTTGGTGTTGCATCGATCAAACGTGGAATCTGATCCAGTAAGCCTGATCGGCTTGGCTCTGTATTTGTTGAACTGGCAGGAGCAGCTGTGACTGAATTTGCCCAGGACATGCTACCGCTCATTCCTAGGCCCAGAGAGAGCAGTAAAGTTTGAGTAATCCTGTTTATTTGCATGAGATATTTGTTGCTCTTGTATGCTTATATTTAGCTGTAGTTTTCTAAAAAATCGCCTTAAAAAGCAAGTTAAAGCTACAAAATAACAGCAATTATTCAATCATTTGAGCCTGAATTTCCCGATAAAGTTCCAGCACATGAATCGGTTGCGGCATTGTTAAAATAATATTGTGAATATTCTGCCAATTTAGCTGTTTGTCGCGTTGCAGCAAGATGTGTGGATAGGCCAGCTCCTTCTCTGCCATAGACATGCGTTTTTCACCATGAATCACTCGGATTTTTTGATGTTCCTGCAGTAAGAGTACAGGAGTAGAAAAATTCGCAGCAGCTTCTTGAAACGAGATAAATTTTTGCTTCTGAATAAACTGGGCGGGTATAAAAGGATGGTAATCTGGCTTTGTCCAGACTGTTTCAGCCTGCTGCAAGTAAGCCGTTGAAAAAAGCTCGAGTTGCATGAACCTGATGCTTATAACAGACCAGGCCAGTGATTTAATCGCAGCAGCCTGGCGTTGATGGTGGGTAAGCCAATGTTGAATACAATAGTGAGCCTGCAACTGACTCGGTACCCCTAAGAGCATCAGATATTTAACAAACTGGCCTTGCAGATTCAGTTGTTCAACCAAATAAACCTGACGTGCCTGCCAATTATCTTCTGCTGCATAATACAGTGCGATATCCAAATAGGCAGGATGCTCGATCTTCTCAGTCATTTCTAAAGCACAGAGCCGCTGGATATTGGTTTCTTCTAAGCCTAAAGGGTGTACATGGGCGTTTAGTTCGCCTAGTTGAATCTGTGCAGGGAATTGAATCAATTCGGAGGCTGTGATCTGTTCTTGCGGAATGGTCGTTTCAGTTTTTAACTGAGGATTTAACGCCTCGCGTTCAATTTGTATCTGATTGGTTGACTCATCTGAGCGATTTAATTCTAGTGCATGAATTCTTACGCGCGGCCGTCCCCGATGATATTTGGTTGTTTCCATAGAATTGCAGCTGGTTTCAGCTTCGTGTAAGGATAAGGCTGGAACGATCAAGGGTGGATCCTGTTTCAGGCAAGAAAATCGTTGCTGTTGTTGCAACAGCCAGATATAGCAGTGTTGCAATTCAGCCCATTGGCTGTGCAGGGCAGGAGATTGGGGAGCCGGAATCAGCCAAATTTGCCAGCCACGTTCAGGATGATGTAAAACTGCCCAGCCTGAATCCGGATGGGCAGACAGTGCTTGTTCCAGTGCTAAGATTTCGGTGAAATAGCCACGAAAGCTTAGATGATAAGACGTATTAGCAGAAAATTGGTAAGCAACAAGTTCAGGTTGAGTGCGGGCCTTAAATGCTGAAATCTGGGTCTTGAAAATAGGCTCATCACACAGATTAAAAATATCGCGTATCCTTTTTTTAGAACGGGCAATTTCATAGAAAGGCAGGACTTTATGCTCCAGTTGCTGCGCCAGTCCATGTAGTTCTTTAATTAAGTGTGCTTTTTCTAAAGCATTCATTTTTTGATCTCTAGAGATGTTTCAGTGCTTTATCCAGGGTTTGTGCCAGTACAATGTTAACCGCCAGCTCGACCAGTCTGTATTCAGCAGAATTCGAGTCTGTATAGCTTTCTGCCATTTCAATTAAATAATCAATAGAAACTGACTGAGGCGGAATTTTGCCCTGTACCAATGCCTGAAGTTCATGCATAAAAAATTTTCTTATCATTAATCTATTTATATTGCTGCAATTATAAGCAGAGATCACATAAAATAGTGATCTATTTTGAGTGTTTTATAAACAAATTTTTTAATTAAAAGTGATAAAAATCAATAGAAAAAATGAGAGTAGGAAATAGTCGATATTTTTGAGAGTTGTGCATCTTTTACACAGAATGTGTTCAATATGATAAAAAAAGCAGGCTGAATCAATCAGCCTGTTTTAATGCAAAACAGTTTTGCATTAAGCCGTTTTTTCAGTTGCTACAGTCGCAGCATCTGTATTTACTGTTTCAGCAGGTGCTTTAGTCGCTGGAAAGTCTGGCAGATGAACCACTTGCGCCATTTGTGCAGACGCTTGAACGGAAAAAGCCATAACGGTTGCAGCGAAAGCAAATTTAAGAGCATTCATAGGATGACCTTTAATATCAGAGTGTTCAATGACTTGAACAGAGGAGAATATTTAAACTTAATTCGGGTGAAATAATAGCAAATAAGACTTAATATAAAATGATAGATTCGGCAAATTCAGGCAGTAAATTTTAGATAAATTACTCTATAAAACAATAAATTAGTGTATTTACTCTAGTTTGATTTTTATGATTTTACAGGACTTTATGCTTTGTTTTGGCGATGAGAATCTGGACTTGATCGAGTGCCAAAACAAACGGCGATGTGTTTTTGATCTGCCAATTTAAGATTGAATTTCGAGCTTTGTTCAATCCATGTAAGTTTTTGCTATCGCTTGTTTACGGGCTGCTGCAATCTTCTGAGAATGGACTAAGATGGAATTCCATTCATTTTCATGCTGAGAGTTTTATTATGGCAATTGCAAAAGTGGTAGAAGTCAATTCAAGCAGCAATAAAAGCTTTGAAGATGCGATTCAAACGGGCATTCAAAAAGTCACAGAAACGGTCAAAAATGTACAAGGTGCTTGGATCAATGAACAGAAGGTTGTCATTAAAGAAAATAAAATCACGGAATATCGTGTCAATTTAAAAATTAGTTTTCTGGTTGATTAAGCGAATGCCATTCAATAACAAATAAAAAAACCCCATTTAAAATGGGGTTTTTTTATTGAACGTTGTTTTATTTAGCTTGGTCTGGCGTGTCACACGTTTCTGGTGAGCACTGTGCTGCCTGACTGTTGGTTGATGTATCGAGCGCTTTTTCAAATACTTGCAGGAAAACTTCTTTAGGCTGCGCGCCTGCCAATGCCACACGTTGATCAAAAACAAAGAAAGGTACACCGGTCACTTTGAGTTGTTCATGTGCGACTTCCTGATCGAATTTGACAAAATCAGCATATTCTTCCGAATCCAACAGGTCATCGACTTCGACCGGATTCAGGCCAATACGCGCTGCGACATCTTCCAGTGTTTCACGTTCTCCAATCGCCAGACCTTGGGTCATATAGCTATAGAAGAACGCTTCCTGTGCTTCATTGCCCAAACCTTTGCTTTGCGCCAGGTGAATCAGGCGATGCGCATTAAAGGTATTGCCTGAATTGGCACCTTCCCAGTTAAATTCAATACCTTCGGCTTTGGCCATTTCAGCAATATTGCGCTGCATCTCTTCGACTTCTGCCACGGTGCGGCCATATTTTTGCGCCAGACGCTCAGAGTTGGAGACTTCCTGACGTACCGGTGCTTCAGGATCGAGCTGGAAACTGTGCCAATGTACTTCTAGCTCAATACCTGCTTCTTGTGCAGCAGCTTCTAAACGTTTTTTACCAATATAGCAGAAGGGGCAAACCACATCTGACCAGATATCTACGCGCATGTCATGTCTCTAATTTTGCTCTTGTGTTCAAGTATGAGGGTGAAGAATCAGAATTTAAAGCCCTGGATCGTCAGAAGTGTATTTCTACAGCATATTGGAGGATAAAACCAAGAAAGGAATGTGGATGATAGCCAGATGACTTTCTCAAAAGAATCCGGTTCCCATTACTCAAAAGAGATATAAAAATGCCATAAAAAGACGCTCCGAAGAGCGTCTTTTATACAACTGTCAATTAAGCAGTTTTTACTGATGCTTCAACAGCAAGCATATGACCATTTTCTTCGAAGTTTGAGTGCCAAGAAAGCGCTTCACGAAGAAGATGAGGGGTATGGCCGCCTTTTGCACATGCACGGTCAAAGTAATCATTCAACGCATCGCGGTACATTGGGTGCGCACAGTTATCAATCACTGCACGTGCACGCTCACGCGGAGCCAAACCACGAAGATCCGCAAGACCTTGTTCAGTCACTAGGATATCAACATCATGTTCCGCATGGTCGATATGTGAAGCAAATGGCACTACAGAAGAGATGTCACCACCTTTCGCGATGGATTTGGTCACGAAGATCGCCAAATGCGCATTACGTGCGAAGTCACCTGAACCACCAATACCGTTCATCATTTTGGTACCACATACGTGAGTTGAGTTCACGTTACCGTAAATATCAAACTCAAGTGCAGTGTTGATGCCGATAATACCTAAACGACGTACCAGTTCAGGATGGTTTGAAATTTCCTGTGGACGTAATACTAGTTTGTCTTTGTATTGTTCAAGGTTGTTAAATACTTTTTCGCCATATTTAGCAGAAAGCGTAATAGACGAACCTGAAGCAAACTTCATCTTACCGGCATCGATCAATTCAAAAGTACAGTCTTGCAGAACTTCTGAGTACATGATCAGGTCTTCGAAGTTTGAATCTTTCAGACCGGTCAATACGGCATTTGCAATTGAACCGATCCCTGCTTGAAGAGGTCCCAGGTTTTTCGGTAGACGGTCTTCAGCCACTTCTTTTTCAAAGAAAGCGATCAAATGGTTGGCAATGCTTTGCGTCTCATCATCTGGTGCAGTTACAGTAGATGGAGAGTCGTGCAATTCGCTGTTAAATACGATACCAACAATTTTAGATGGATCGATATTGATCGCATGCGTGCCGATACGCTCATCAACTTGAGTCAATGGAATCGGTTGACGCGTTGGACGATAGGTCGGGATGTAGATATCGTGCAAGCCTTCAAATGCCGGGCTTAAGTTGGTATTGATTTCTACAATCACTTTTTCAGCAAAAATCGCAAAGCTTGCAGAGTTACCAACAGATGTTGTTGGAATGATGCCGCCATCTTCAGTAATTGCTACGGCTTCGATGATCGCAACGTCTGGTTTTTTCAACTGCAGGTTACGCATTTGCTCAACAGTTTCAGACAAGTGCTGGTCAATGAACATCACTTCGCCGTTGTTGATCGCTTTACGTAAAGTATTGTCTACCTGGAACGGTAAACGACGTGCTAATACACCAGCTTCAGTCAGTTGTTTGTCTAGATCGTTCCCTAGTGATGCACCAGTAATTAACGTTATCTTTAATGGATTTGCTTTTGCCTGTTGAACCAAAGCTAAAGGAACCGCCTTCGCTTCACCAGCGCGAGTAAAGCCACTCATACCCACAGTCATGCCATCTTGGATGAATTCAGCCGCTTGTTCAGGGCTGATGACTTTGTTGTGTAGGGAGGCTAAACGGATACGATCTAAAGACATTTTAACTCTCATTAATTCTTAAACTATGATACGGATTGTACCGCTCAAAAAATGTATTGTGCATAGGTGTTAGGCTAAGGTCTAATTTTTTAGCTAAATGTAGGTATAATAAAAAATGATGATTTTTAAATGATTGAATTCGTGAACTATAAAATGAATTGTATAGAAAAACTAAAAAGTAATTTGTTGAATTACTGATCACTTCTTAAAAGTGATCAGTCAAGGTTTGGCGAATTTTATCGAGTGTAGTGGCGGGGGGAAGTGTCTCAGGGTTCGCCTGATTCACGGGTAGTGAAATGATAGCTTCCAGCCCACCTTCAGGACGATTATGGATACGTAATTGACCATGGTGAATATCGACAATCCGTTTAACAATGGCCAGCCCCAAGCCACTGCCTTGTACCGTTCGTGCCGAATTGCCCCGAACAAAAGGCTGCATCAAGGCTTCAATCTGATCTTCCGGAATGCCTTCGCCATGGTCTGCGACACAAATCAACAGTTGATCTTCTTCAACATGCGCAGAAAGCTCAATTGGTTCTGAACCATAGCGTTTTGAGTTGTTGATCAGATTGCCAATCAGTCTTTTTAGCGACATGCTACGTGCCTGAATGGTCGGTATATCTTGTGGGGTGAAACGGATATCTAGCGGTTTAAACTGCTTGACCAGTTCCTGTAGCAGTACATTGACATTGGTGTCCTGCGGTTCTTCATCGGAACCGTCGCGCATATAGGAAATGAACTGATCCAGAATCGCGTCCATATCTTCGACATCATAAATCAGGCCTTCTTTGAGAAAGTCTTCATCTGGCATCATTTCGGCACTGAGGCGGATTCGGGTTAAGGGCGTGCGCAAGTCATGTGAAATGCCGGCCAGCATGATTCGGCGTTCCCGCTCGGTCTGGTCCAGCGTATAAATCATCTGATTAAAGGCATGATTGACCTGACGGATTTCCAGTGGACCATGATTGGTATCTAGATAGGGTGCTGAGCCGATTCGGCTATAACTGTTGGCGGCATTCTGCAAACGGCGTAAAGGACGGTTGAGCTGACGCACCAAGGTCAAAATAATGATGCCGACAATAATCGGCGTGCCAAGCAACCAGCCCAAAATCAGTTCATTGCTATAATTGGCATAAGTCTTTAAAGGTTCCTGTACCCAGTGGCCATTCATTTCAGGGGTCTGGATCCAGATACGTGGACTCGGCTTAAACTGGAAATAGACTGTGGCTTGTTCGATACGTAACTCTTTGGCCAGTTTGGTTTCGATCTGCCGGGTAAAAAATTCTGCAATCAGCTTTTCACGGACAGTGGGATATTCTGCTGGATTGGTCACGTATTCAATGCCGACCCGATTTCTTAACCAATCGTCAATGTCGACTTCCTGCTGTTTGTGATACAGGCGCAGATCGGGATTGTTGAGAATTTCCAGTTCCATGGCTAGATAACGCGCATGTTGCTGGATTTCAGGTAAAAACAGGGTACGCCAAAAGAACCATAAGGACATGAACAGGCTGAAACAGACCACGAAAACCACCAGTACCGTGGTACGCATGGCAGCAGAACGCGGTTTGATCTTGTCGAGAAAGCGTTCCCCGCGGGTACGCTTTTTTTCCGAGTAGCTGACAAAATCGGTAAATTTTTGTGGATCGATGGGGTCGAGTTTCACACCAGCTCCCTGTAGGCATTTTCCAAATTGAGCAGTAATAATATTTGTAATGGAATCTTACTGCTTGAACCTTCGATGGAAGGAGCTTGTTGTGTTACTTTTTTTGAAAAAATGAGTAACACTGTTACGCAAGTAAAAACTTTGCCATTCGCTGAACTCGCGCATTTGTATACGAGCCTTTAAAGAAGGGAGGCTCAAACAGCAGCGAATGACTTTTAGGGACAATAGACTGGGGTAATCTTTATCCTATAATTTTTCCTTTATTCAGCACCATCTGGAACAAAGACATAACCCACACCCCATACGGTCTGGATATAACGTGCACGCGCAGGATTTTCTTCAACCAGACGGCGTAAACGTGACACCTGAACATCAATTGAACGTTCCATGGCACCCCATTCACGGCCACGCGCCAGATTCATCAGCTTGTCGCGGGTTAATGGTTCGCGTGGATGTTGAACCAGTGCTTTCAGTACCGCAAACTCACCAGTAGTGAGCGTTACCACTTGGCCTTCACGGGTCAGAGTGCGGGTAGAGAGATCTAGCGACCATGGGCCAAAAGAAACCACTTCCATCTGTTGGCTTGGTGCACCCGGCACTTCACGTACCTGACGGCGCAATACCGCACGAATACGTGCCAGCAGCTCATTCGGGTTAAACGGTTTAGGCAAGTAATCATCGGCACCTGCTTCTAAACCGGCAATACGATCCGAGTCGCTACCACGAGCGGTGAGCATAATGATAGGCGTATCGATATTGGATTGGCGTAAACGACGACAGATACTCAAGCCATCTTCGACCGGAAGCATAAAGTCTAGCACGATCAGAGAAAACAGTTCCCGCTGTAAAAGTCGATCCATCTGCGTGGCATCATGTGCAGTTTTAACCACAAAGCCTTTATCTTCGAGAAAACGCTGTAATAAGGTACGCAGACGAACATCATCATCAACCACCAGGATCCGTTCGACCCGGTCCGTTTCGGTATGTACGGCATCGGCTTTTTCAGCAGGTACAACTAAACTCATGAGATGCTCCTTTATTCTTTATTGTCGTCATAAACAAAAATCAAATAGGCTTTGAGTATACGATTCATTGATATTAATTGACTATGCTCTAAAGCACCAAATATTGCAGTTAAAATCAAGACATAGATACCAAATATATACATCTAAATGAGCAAAAAATACGATTTTAAGCTGGATAAAAAGCAAAGTTCATACAAACTTTATCGGGAAAAGCTGAAAACTGTGGCACTTCATAATATAAAGATGAGGTAAATTAATAAAAACAATGGTGGATTTTATAGACCCGGTCTTTATAATCATGCCATTTAGTACTTATCCTTGTGGGATCAAACACGATGACTGACTTAGTTCAGCAGTTGGCAAAAGAACTTGCCGTACGTCCAAATCAAGTTGAGGCTGCCATCAAGCTTATTGATGAAGGTGCCAGTGTTCCTTTTATTGCACGTTACCGTAAAGAAGTAACGCAAGGCTTAGACGATACGCAACTACGTCAACTCGATACGCGTTTATCATACTTGCGTGATTTGTATGAGCGCCGTGAAAAGGTGATTGAATCACTCAAAGAACAAGATAAATTATCTGATGATTTATTGGCGCGTGTGAATGCCGCTGAAACCAAAAATGCATTAGAAGAAATTTACGCGCCGTACCGTCCAAAACGTACCAGTAAATCATTCAAGGCCAAAGAAGCCGGTCTAGGCCCGGTTGCCGAAAAAATCTTTAATGAAGCCGTTGATCCAGCTGAAGCTTTGGTGGGTTTTAGCCATGAAGATTACCCAGATACTGAAAGCCAGCTTGATGCGATCCAGCACATCCTGATTGATGACTGGGCGCAAAATATCGCGCTGACCACTGAACTTAAAGCGACATTTGCAAAAACTGCCGTGCTGAAAAGTTTGGTTGCCAGTGATGAGAAAAAAGAAGTCGGTAAAAAATTCCGTGATTATTTCGATTTCTCTGAAAACTTGAATAAAGTGCCTTCACACCGTTTATTGGCGATGCTGCGTGGCCGTCAAGAAAACGTTTTAGGCCTGAAAGTGGATGGCGAAGATGATGCCCCGTTGGCGCGTATTGAAACTGAATACAATCTTGAAACTGTTCAGCCACAAGCTCGTCAGGATTTCTTGAAGCAAACTGCAAAATTGTTCTGGCTCGGTAAAGTTCGTCCAACGATTGAACATTCATTGCTGACTGAAAAACGTCTGGCTGCTGAAACAGAAGCGATGAACGTCTTTGCTGAAAACCTGCGTCATTTACTGCTGTCTGCACCTGCAGGCGCACGTACCACTTTGGGCGTGGACCCAGGTATCCGTACTGGTGTGAAACTGGCGGTGGTGAACGAGTCTGGTGATGTACTGGCACATAGTACGATTTATCCATTTGCACCAAAAGACGATAAAGAAGGTTCACTGGCCGAGCTGGCGCGTTTATGCCGCGAGTTCAATGTTGACCTGATCGCGATTGGTAATGGTACTGCAAGCCGTGAAACTGAAGCTTTAGTTGCTGAAATGATGGCTGCGAACAGTGATCTGAAAATGACACGTGTGTCTGTGTCTGAAGCAGGTGCATCTGTATATTCAGCATCTGAACTGGCTTCACAGGAACTTCCAGAGCTGGACGTGTCTATTCGTGGTGCGGTATCGATTGCACGCCGTTTACAAGATCCATTGGCGGAACTGGTGAAAATCGATCCGAAATCAATTGGTGTGGGTCAGTATCAACATGACGTGAACCAGACCGGTCTGGCGAAAACCCTTGAAGCGGTCGTCGAAGACTGTGTGAACTCGGTGGGTGTGGATGTAAACACTGCATCAGCAGCAATTCTGGGTTATATCGCGGGTCTGAACAAATCGATCGCACAGCAAATTGTGGAATTCCGTAAGGAAAATGGTCGTTTTGACAATCGTCAGTCTTTGAAGAAAGTGCCACGTTTAGGCGAGCGTACTTTTGAGCAGGCTGCGGGCTTCTTGCGTATTCAAGATGGTACAGAACCACTAGATGCTTCTGCGGTTCACCCTGAGTCATATGCTTTGGTGAGTAAAATTGTTGAAGCGAAAGCAACGACTGTAAAAGACATCATTGGCAATACAGAAATCATTCGCCAAGTGAATGCTGAAGAATTTGCAGACGAGAAATTCGGTCTACCGACGATTCAAGACGTATTGGCTGAACTGGAAAAACCGGGCCGTGACCCGCGTCCAGAGTTCCGCACTGCTAAATTCCGTGATGACATTACTGAAGTTGCGCAATTGTCTGAAGGCATGCAGCTGGAAGGTGTAGTCACTAACGTGACTAACTTCGGTGCATTTGTCGATGTGGGTGTGCATCAAGACGGTTTGGTACATATTTCTGAACTTGCCAATGAATTTGTCGCTGACCCACATAAAGTGGTGAAACCAGGTCAAATCGTACAAGTGCGTGTTTTGAATGTGGATGCTGAACGTAACCGCGTGAATCTGTCGATGCGTCCTGAAGGTTCTGAAGCGCCGGCGAAATCACCACGTCAGCCACGTCGCGAGAACAATGAGCTACGTGGTGAACGTAAGTCTCAAGGTAAACGTCCACAGCAAGCACGTCTGCAAGGTGAGCGTCCTCAGGGCAAGAAACCTCAAGCGGCTAAACCACAAGAGCAAAAAATTGGTGGTTTGGGTGCGCTATTACTTCAAGCAGGGATTAAAGGTTCTAAATAATTTTCAGATATCTTTAATTTAAAAAAACCTCCCAATTGGGAGGTTTTTTATTGGATATTTATGAGTTAATCATCGGCACAATCCAGCTGGTGATAATCAGCAAAATACCGAGATGCCCCAATTTTCGTGTCACATAGACCAGCTTAGACGGTGGCTGTTCCAGTCTTTTTGCATATTCTTCCATGCTAATGCCGGGCTTGCCTTTACTGGTAAATAAAAACACCGCCAGGTCGATACAGATCAGAATCGTACCGATATCAGCGACCAGTTCCATCAGGACAAAATCCTGGCGATACAGCGACATGCTGACGCTATAAATCAGATAAATGGCAAAGGCCAGACACAGGTATTGCAGGACAACTAAAAACTTCTGCATAAATCTCAACAGTTCACAAAATTAAAGCAATTATACAAATAATCGGGCAGCTGCTGCCAATTACAAGGCTTGCATCACCTCAGCAAAATTCTGCTTCTCGACCAGTTCCAGAAATTCATCGCCCAGACGCTGACTTTCCGCAATACATTGCTTCCACAGCTGAATCCGTTGGGTTTGATCCAAACCTTTTAAGTTAAAGTCTTTACGATCAGGCAAACGACCCAAAGGCAAACTTTGCAGATATTGCTGCGATGGAGAAAGCAGCAAAGTTCGTGCCTGATTTTCTGGATTTGAGGTACGTTTAAATAACTTGTCGAACCAGCCGGGGGTAATGCTATCGGTAAAATGTGGATACAGCACAATGCCTTTGCTCTGAAAGGGCAGGTCAATGTGATAATCAATCAGGCCACCATCGCGATAATAACCCTGCGGTGCATCCGGAATATTGTTCACCGCTGCCATTACCCCGGGAATAGAGGCTGAAGCCATCAGCCAAGACAACACACTCTGTTCGGTCAGTGCATGATAATGCGTGGTAAATCCATCTTCAGCGATTTTAAACTGTTCACCGATATTGGGCTGGCTGATCACACGTTGCATGAAATAACGGCTGTGCCGGCGCGCGACTGCGGTCGTTCCAAGAATTCCAGCCACAGAAGCCAGCAACGGCAATGCCTTGTCACTCTGGAAAATGTGTTGGGCTTTAATTGAAATGACTGCGAGATGATAATCTGGATGATTGACTAGATCGTTTTCTTTGCCTTGTACCAGATCCAGCAGCATGCCACGGCAAACTTCGCTGACATCCTGACGGGTCATTTTTTTATGAAAATAGAGGTTGGTATACAGCTCACCCAAACGTTCGGTTCCCTGTTGAACTCCATGTGCAGCCATACTGGCAAAACGCCAGCTGCCAATCGAAGAACCCACCAAAGTTCTACGCTGAGGTGCACGTGGAAAAAACTCACCAAAAATCGCCTGATCCAGTCCTTGGATCCCGATGCCTTTTGGGCCACCTGCAGCACCAGGTACAATATCGACCTGTTCGGGTTGCAAACCTTGTTGCAGAATCAGCTCACGTGCCAGATGGCCGGCACGAATCGTCAGCGCAGGCGCACGTTTTTGTAAAATCTGTACCATGGTTGAACCTATACTAGCCAAATATGTGCTTATTTTAAGCGATAGGTCTAAAGACCCAATGGCAAGATATGTCCTAAGGTGACTTTGGAGTCATGCGATGTCCAGAAAATAAAAAACCTGAACAGTGTCAGGTTTTTTAAAAGCTCATTTAGTTATTTCGCAATCCGCCAGACGGCAAGCACACTTGCTAGCACAATCAGAATCACCGACACAAACCACGGTGAAATAATTGCAATCGCCAGCAGAATGGCCATGACACTGCCGAACATCCAGCTACGCTTCTGTTGATGTTCTATTTGCAGGCGCATGCTTTGTAATTCATTGAGCTGTTTGGCATGCCAGGCCGACTGGTTTTTTAAACCGTTTAAGCTGTCGATCATCAGGGTCGGTAAATCCTGTGCCCCTAAAAGCAGATCCGGAATTTTCTGTCCCAGTTCTTTCAGGTTCTTTTGCGGATTCATCTGGGCCTTGATCCAGTCCGTTAGGATCGGTTTGGCCAGACTCCAGATATCCAGTTCAGGATACAGGTCGGTTCCCAAACCTTCGACATGCACCAAAGTTTTTAGCAGTAGCATCAATTGAGGGGGAATTTCCAGATGGAAACGACGCGCGATATCCATCACTTCAATCAGAATGCCGGCAAAGTCCAATTCATGCATCGGTTTGGACACCATCGGCCCCACACTGCGGCGCATTTCACGTGCCAAAGCATCCTGATCAGTCCCCGGTGGAATCCAGCCAGCCTGATGCACCACCTGAATCAGCTGCATAAAGTCACTGTTCATGACCGCCAGTAGCATGCGTGCTACGGTCATCTGGTCGTGTTTGGACAGCTCGCCCATAATCGCGCAGTCCAGCGCAATAAAACGCGGATTGGCTGGATTGATGGTTTCTACAAAGACATTTCCCGGATGCATGTCAGCATGGAAGAAGTTATCGCGGAAGACCTGAGTAAAGAAGATGGTCAGGCCTTTACGCGCCAGATCGGCACGATCCATGCCCAACCGGTCAAAGGTCGCGATATCTGAAATTGGTACCCCGGTAATACGCTCGGCCACCAGAACATCTTTGCTGTCCATGTAAATTTCCGGCACATACATCATGCTCGAGCCGGTAAAGTGATGGCGCATGCGGCGGGTATTGTCTGCTTCCAGCGTCAGATCCAGCTCATTCAGAATAATCTGGCGGTAATCCTGAATGATTTCCGATAAATGTAGGGCACGTGCTGCTTCCAGACGTTTTTCCAGAAATTGACCGAGCCATTCCAGAATTTCAAAATCCTGCAAAATCTGCTGACGAATATTCGGGCGGGTGACTTTAACCACCACTTCACGACCATCATGCAAGGCAGCCGTATGTACCTGAGCAATCGAAGCTGCAGCCAGTGGCTGGGTATCGAAACGCGCGAATAGGGTATTTACATCAGCTTTCAGGGATTCCTGAATGCGCATCTTGGCTACGTCATTATCAAACGGCTTGACCCGGTCTTGTAGCAAGACCAGTTGCTGTAAAACTTCAGGTGGAATCAGGTCACGACGGGTCGAGAGCAGTTGACCGAGCTTGATCGCCAACGGCCCCATTTCTTCTAAAGCCAGTTTCAGCTTGAGCGGATTTTTACGTTCACGACTGGACCAGGCAGCCGGATGCATCCGGATGAGGGACAGTACATGCCGGGATTTTTCTGGTAATTCTTCCGCAGGAAACAACGTGTCGAGTCGATAGTGCGCGGCGATGCGCCAAAGTTCGAGTAAACGTGAAACATGCGGAATCATAAAGCTGTGTACCTAGTCTTGAGTAGAATTGTTTGAGGCATCGATTTGAGCCTGAAGCTGATGGATTTTCGCTTCAACCCGATCTAAATTCTGATTCAGGATACGGGTGTCCTGATTCAGGTCATCCATTTGCCAGCGGGGGGCAAACAGACCGCTGTCTTCTTTTAAGGCATCTTCGGCAAAAAATAATTGACTTTGCAGGGTGCGTTTTAGCTGCTTGGGCAGCAGTTGCAATTTACCAATTTCATGCGCCAGTGTCGGGCCAATCCAGGGGCTTAAGTGCGCCGCCAGATCTAATTCTACCTGTTGCATGATGCGCTGGATTTCCTGCAATAACTTGTAGTCGCCTTGCAATGGAATATTGCCGACTTCATCGGAAAGCAGCAGCTTGAGTAATTCCACCACATTGCTGACCTGCAAGGTTGCGGTCGCTTCAAGGACTGTCGCGGAACTTGCGTCAAATGGACGTTGTTCAAAGACCGAAGGTGTTTCGGTATGACCGGTTGCCGTTGGTTCCAGACGAACTTTGCTTTCATCAAAAAAAACATCGACCGAAAGCTGCGGCGAGGCGATCACCACCCGCAGCATCTTACCGGACAGAGCATTCAGCTGGAGGCGGGTAATGGCATCCAGATCAATGATATGATGAATCACGCGTTCAACAGCACCGAGTGCCAGAATTGACCACATAGGCAAGGAACCTTAAAGTTTGAAACCGCGGTGAACCGCAACAATCCCGCCAGTCAGGTTGTGATAGTCACAATTCTGGAAGCCGGCATTTTCCATCATGCCTTTCAGGGTGCGCTGGTCCGGATGCATACGGATCGATTCAGCCAGGTATTTATAGCTTTCTGCATCATTGGCAATGATTTTACCCATGATTGGCAATGCTGTGAACGAATACAGGTCATATAGTTTAGAGAATGGCTCAAACACTGGTTTAGAAAATTCTAGCACTAGTAAACGGCCACCTGGCTTGAGTACACGGTACATCGCAGCAAGTGCCGCATCTTTATCGGTCACGTTACGTAGACCAAAAGAAATCGTTAAAAGATCGAAGCTGTTGTCTGCAAATGGTTCTAAGGTTTCGGCATTGGCCAGAACGAAATCGACATTGGTACAGCCCGCATCAATCAGACGGTCACGACCGACATTCAGCATCGATTCGTTAATATCAGACAGTACCACATGACCTGTCGGACCAACTTCACGGCTAAAGACTTTAGCCAAGTCGCCAGTACCACCCGCGATATCCAGCACATGCTGGCCACGGCGTACACCTGACATATTGATTGCAAAACGCTTCCACAGGCGATGAATACCAAAAGACATCAAGTCATTCATGATGTCGTATTTGCTCGCTACAGAGTGGAACACTTCTGCGACTTTCTGGGCTTTTTCTTCGCTGTTTACAGTTTGATAGCCGAAGTGCGTGGTTGAGCCGACGTTACCCGTATTGGCACCGCGTGGCAGATTATATTTGGGCACAGTACCCGTCACAGGCGTGTCAGTCAGACGTTGTTCTAAAGATTGTTGCTGACCTTGCGGGGTGCCTTGTGGAAGGGGTTCAGTTAAGAATGGGCTCACTTTGTCTGTCTGTTGTGCCGACTCGGGGGTAGGGGTAGGCGTTGTATTTTCATTCGACATTGGAGTCACTCCTAACATATCAATCGGGTTAATCTTGCATTGTCTGCATCATGACAGATTCTAAAGGCTTATTCAGCAATCATGATGCAATTGTTATGAATAATATACAGAAAAATTCACGCTTGGCAGAAATACTCATCGGGTATTTACTGAAACGGTAGCGGATCGCCAGAATGTACTTTCTCGATAATCTGGCGTTCGGTTGCCGTGAACGTGCGTACAAATTTTTCTGCCGATTTGAGTGGCTTCATGGCCAGAAAACCATCCTGCATAAATTCATACATTACCTGAAAGTTATATTTATTCGCCGCGCCCTTACACATTTTAAAGGCGGTATAGACCACAAATGAACGCATGTATTTATCCAGACTCATACCGAGCTGATCCAGCAGAGCCAACTGTTTCAGGCGTGCTTCACCCTGATCCAGCTTCAAATAGGTCAGGCGCATCATCTCGTCAGTTAGCGGTTCATGTGGATGATAATCCTGTAATAACTGAATCGCGACCTGTTCATCCAGTTGTACCGCCAGAATAGCCAGCTCTACGCCTGAGGTGCCGGTTTTAATGGCATTTTCCGGAATAACTTTTTCTGCTTTATGCGCATATTTCATCAGCCGGGCAATCTGTTCTGCCAACGCATCAAAGTCAGCGCCGCCGTAGAGACGGTTCAGGAAATACTCAGACATCAACAGGTTTTGTTTTTCAGCAAAATGGGCGCGATGGGTGCGCTGCATGCGGACTTTCTGCCAGGCCTGCACATCCTGTAAACGGCTTAAAATGTCAGGCCGGGTGTGATAAGCTAGTTGATAATAATGCGCTAACAGATCATCGAGTACGGCAAGTTTGGACATGAGGCTTCAATTATCATTGGAGGATGCAAGAATCTTAGAGGCTGCCGGACAATCCTGCTATGACAAATTGAACAGAGATCGGGCATTTGTATGTCAATCTGTTGTTTAAATAGCCAATTTAATCGTGTGAAAAACGTTGCCAGAGCTATTTTTGCGTTGAAACTCCTCGCTATACTGCAAACAGAATAAAAGATCAGGGTTGAAGATGCGTATGGAACAACCACAATTTCAATTAATGGATGAAGATCAGCTGTCTGTCGAGCTGATTGATGCCCAATATAATTTAAAAAAGACCCGGGGCCAGAAAAATGCCAAAAGTCTGGTGATTCTGGTGAATGGCATTGAACTGGCCGGCAAGGGTGAAGCGGTCAAACAGCTACGTGAATGGGTCGATCCGCGCTATTTGCGTGTGAAAGCCGATAAGCCTCAGCTAGCCGGCCCGAAGCAGACCTTGTGGCAACCTTATGCACGTTTTATTCCTGCCGAAGGCCAGATCATGGTGCTGTTTGGTAACTGGTACAGTGATCTGCTTGGCAGTGCCATGCAAGCTGAAAGCCCGCTGAGTGATGCACAGTTTGATGAATATCTGCAAGAGATGCAGGCCTTTGAACAGGACCTGAAAAATAACCATGTCGATGTGATCAAGGTCTGGTTTGACCTGTCCTGGAAAGTCTTGCAAAAACGTCTGGATGCCATGGATCCGAGTGAAACTCACTGGCATCAACTGCATGGTCTGGACTGGCGCAATCGCAAAGAATATGACACCTTGCAGCGCCTGCGTCAGCGCTTTACCGAGGACTGGTTCATTATTGATGGCGAAGATGAGCAGCAGCGCGACCAGCAATTTGCCCAGTATATCCTGAGTGCCTTGAAACATTGTCCGGATCATCCCGCCAGAGCCAAGGGAAGATGGAAACAGGCCAAGATTCCCGAGCAGTTAAAACATCCTTCCAAGACTCAAGCCCAGCCAGAAGATTACAAACCGGAACTAAAAAAATTAACCGCGAAGGTCGCCAAAGCCATGCGTTCCGATTCGCGTAATGTGGTAATTCTGTTTGAGGGCATGGATGCTGCTGGCAAGGGCGGCGCGATCAAGCGGATTGTCAAAAAACTCGATCCACGTGAATATGAAATTCATACCATTGCCGCACCAGAAAAATATGAGCTGAGCCGTCCTTATTTATGGCGCTTCTGGACCAAGCTGCAAACCGATGATGATATCTGCATTTTTGACCGTTCCTGGTATGGTCGGGTATTGGTAGAACGGGTAGAAGGGTTTTCTAGTCCGGTAGAATGGCAGCGAGCTTATGCGGAAATTAACCGTTTTGAACAGAGCCTGGTCAAGCATCAAACGGTGATTGTGAAAATCTGGCTGGCCATTTCTAAAGAGGAACAGGCAGCACGGTTCAAGGCGCGTGAAGATACACCACATAAGCGTTTTAAAATTACTGAAGAAGACTGGCGTAACCGGGAACGCTGGGATGATTATCTGAAAGCGGCAGCCGATATGTTTGAACATACTTCGACTGAGGAAGCGCCTTGGCACATTATCGCGTCTGATGATAAACATACCGCACGGGTCGAAGTATTAAAGGCTATTTTAAAACAGCTTCAGGCAGAATAATCTGCCTGAAGTAAGAGTGTCTAGAGGGCTGCAAAAATTCAGCTCACCCGGATTTTAACCTTGGGCGACCTGTTTTTGCTGAATACTTTTAGCGGTGCGATAGCAGTCTTGCACATGAGCATCGGCAATTTTTTTCATGACAAAATAACCCAGACTTGCGGCCACCAGCTGACCACCCAGCGGAATGAATTTTGTGACTTGCTTTATGATCACTTTCGCTGCAACATTGTTCAAAGATTTTTTAACTGCCGTACGTGCGACCACCAGTCCGGAAAATTCTACGCCACGTTTACGCAGCTCTTGCCAGTGAATCTGACGGGTTTTCGGATCGTAGACACTGATCTGCTCAGGGGACAGACCGAAGCGGGCATTGATCTCGGGAATCAATTGCGACAAGATACCGACATCAATGACCACGTCCATAAAAGGCACCGGAATCACGGCAGCACCGGCAGAATAGTAGGCGCGTTTTTTGGTGAGTTCCAGGCATTCGTCGCGGATTTGTTCTAAATCTAGGCTCGGATCGAGACGTTCAGGAATTTTATCTAATTTCATGGGCACTACCTAAGCTCTATGTTGTTTTTTTCTATTCAAGCATCTTTAAGATGCTTTTTTCAAAGAAATTTTTCGACTGAAGTGTGGTTTTAAAGTGTCATAGAGCGCTCGGGATGTATAGTAAATAATCTTTATCGTTTTGTAGTAAAAACCATATTCAGCAGTTCAGGGGAACCAATGGCCATCCATGTTATTCAGAGTCAACGTATTGATGTGCTTTTGGATAGTATGCTGCGTATTGTCAACCAGACTGCCCGGAATCCATTTGAGGTGTTACAAACCCGGCACTTTATTGTGCCATCTCCGGCAGTAGAAACTTGGCTGACCCAGAAAATTGCCGAGAAAAAAGGCATTAGCGCCAATACTCAGTTTCATCACCGGATTCGCGCCTTTCAATGGACCTCTTATCAGTGGGTATTGAATGCTCCCAAAGAAGTGGAGCAGGTTCGTGAAGCCAATATTCCGCGCATTATCATCAAATGGCGCGTATTTCAGGCGTTGCGAAAATGCATTCTGTCTGAACAGATTCCTTTAGACGTCGATCATCCGCTGTATTCCATTGTGAAGCGGATTTATGACAGTGCTGACCGGCTGGAGCAAGGTACAGAAAAACAGCTAAAAAAACAGAGCATGCTGTACTGGGTAGCCGAGCAGGTGTCACGTTTGTTCAGTCATTATATGGATTATCGTGGTTATTGCGCGCGTAACTGTCCACCGCAAAGCTGCAGCTGCCCGACCAACTGGCTAGAAGCATGGGGACAGGATATTGCGCTTGATATCGAACAGATGATCTATAGCCCCAAAGATGAAAATGGCCATGAGATGCAGGTGGCGGATTTTGTCAAGATTCAGGCGCGTGAACTGGAAGCCTGGCAACGCTGGTTGTGGCAGCATGTATTTCAGGATGACTATGCCAAAATCCTGGAGATTGAACGCCTGTATTGGGATCGGCTGGAAAATGCAGAGACCCGGGCCCAAGCTCTGAAACGACTGCCGGCACAGATTGTGGTGTTTAGCCTGTTAGAATTGCCACCGAGCCAGCTGGATTTTTTACGCCGTCTGGGCCAGTACATTGATATCTATATTTTTCACTTCAACCCCTCGCAGGAATACTGGGCCGACAGTGTCGATCCGGACTGGAAAGCCAGATTTGATTTGCAGCGGGAAGAGCGCTTTATTCAGCGTTTTGAAAAAACCCGTCAATGTAAACCGAATGATGCGGAAATAAAAGATTTCAGGATCAAGCAGCTGAACTTTAATGCCGAAGACCGGGAATCGCGGCATCCGCTCCTGACCCGATTCGGCAAGCAGGCACGGGATCATTTTTCTCTACTCTCTAAACTGTCTTCGGGGGAAGAGGGTCTCTGGGCCGATGTCTTTGTGGATGAATATCAGGACAGGCTGCTGGCCAAAATCCAGTCGGATATCCTGTATTTGCTCGAGCCCGAGCAGCATCAATATGCTTTAAGCCCTGATGATGATTCGGTACAGATTCATGTCTGTCATTCTTCATTACGTCAGCTGGAAGTTCTCAAAGAACAACTGATTCACTGGCTGGCTCAAGGCAATGAAGAAGCGCCGCGTCAGCCCAGTGATATTCTGGTGTTGACGCCAAGTCTGAAAGAACTGGAACCGGCAATTCGCAGTGTCTTTGCGCCACCTCCGCGTGAGCGTGAAATTGGCAGCAAACGCCTGCAGAAAGATAACCTGTATTTACCGATCCAGATTGCCGGGGTGTCGCGTCTGGATGTCAGCAACGCTTGGCGCGCGGTACTGGGCCGGATTCAGTGGGTACGGCGCCGTTTCAGTATTGAGGACTTCGCCGACTGGCTCAGCCTGAATGCGACCCAGCAGTATTATGGTCTGGACTATAGTCAGGTAGAGCGGATGTTACAATTGCTGACAGATGCTGGCTTCAAGCGTGGATTGGACCAGCAGCATTTACAGCAAAGCCTCAGCGCAGGCGATGAGGATTACCGGTTTAGCTTTAAATTCGCCCTGGACCGTCTGGCGTTGGGTCTGGCGATTCCTGAACATACCCTGTTTCAGGACACCTTGAGTTATGCCAAGGTTCTGACCAGTGATTTTCCCTTGATATCCACCCTGATCCGGATTTATCAAGATCTGGTACAGCGCCGTGACTGGCTGACTTTGCATGAAACCGGACAGCGCACGCCAGTCAAAACCTGGCTGGAATATCTGCGCGCCGATCTGAACGAGTTCCGTGATGCTGGCGTGGAATCGCTCAAAACCGTTGCCGAGATTATCGACAAGCAAATGCGGATGCTGACCTTGGCCGATTATCATGACCAGGATGATCCGCATGCCAGTCAGGAACTGGTGGCACTCAGTCTGCCTCTGCCTTATGTGCTGGAAGAAATTCAGAATACCCTGGAGATGCAGCTGGATCAGGCCGAACCGACCGGGCAGATTACCTTTAGCCAGATCGGCCAGATCCGGCCATTGCCTTATAAACTGGTGGTGATGCTGAATCTGGATAGCGGTAAATTTCCGAGCCGCAATCAACAGTTTCCGTTTGACCTGATGCGCAGTCTGAAGCCGCAACTCGGTGACCGTTCCCGTCTGGATGACGAGCAGGGCGCTTTTCTGGATGCCTTGCTGCTGGCACAGGAAAATCTATGGCTGTTCTACAATGGCTTTGATCTGGAGGATGGTGAGGCCCGCGATCCATCCACTGCCTTGCAGGAACTGGTTCAGCATATTGCGCTGATCTGCCAGTCTGAACAGCCGGATGTCGAAGTCGATCCGATGGTGGATATTCATGGTCTATCGGTCGCTCAACATATCCAGCAGCTTTATCATGTACATCCCTTGCAGCCTTTTGATCCGGCCGGATTCGCAGATATGCAGACACCACGTTATCAGGATCAGTGGTTTGCAGTGGCAGAATATATCCGCAGCGCCGAAGGCAAACGCAGCAGCTGGATTAATGCACATTATCCGGCACTAGAACAAAAAGAAATCCGGGTACTCAAAGGTGATGAATGGATCCGCGATATGATTTTCCCGGCACGTCTATTCCTGAAAAGTGTCGGGGTTTCCACGATTCGCTATGCCGATTTGCCGAGTTCCCGGGAACCCTTATTATTGAACAAGCTGGAACAGTATCAGGTGCGGGATTTCCTGTTACAACAAGAGCAGGAGATTGAGCCAAACCTGATGCTAGACCGTTTGCCGGTGGGCAAAACCCAGCAAGCCACCTGGCTGGGCAGCCAGCAGGAACAGCAGTTATTGCAAGAACGTTTGCTACAGTTGGGCAAAGAACTGACGCCAGTCACCCAACAATCCCTGCAGTTCAGTCCTGAACTGATCATTCATATAAACGTGCCTCAGGTTCCACACAGCAGCTACTGGCTGAGTATGCAATCCTCTTCGGCCTCGGAAAAACGCCGTGCCCAGATCTGGCTGGAGTATCTGCTATGGCTGGCTTACTTGAATGACGATGCACGCTCACCAGAACTGGAGCGCATTGTCATTTTCAGTAATAAAACCCTGAAGTTTTCTGGCTTGAGTTCGAGCAAGGCACATGAGTATTTGCAGCTCTGGTTAAAGGCGTGGGAAATTGGTCAACAGCAGCCGCTGGTCTTGCCGGCAGAATTACTGATGAAAAAAGAGTGGCAGTGGGCCGAGAATGAACAGGGTAAAATGACCATTGTGGAAATGCCGGAATTGCTAAAGGCATGGAACAACAGCTATGAGAGTGCCAAACCTTTGGCTTCGGATGAATCCAGTCTGCTGCATCAAGACTGGCAATTTATTTTGCAGGATCAGGATCCGGATCTGGCCTTGCAAAATTGCTGCCATGATTTTGCTCATGGCCTGTATGCACCAATTCATCAACATCTGGAATGGGTGAAATAGCCGTATGACTTTCTTAAAGCAGCAGACGCAAACAGCCATTTCTACCAATCCGATTCAGGACATGAAGTTTCGGGGCCTACACTGGATTGAAGCCTCGGCAGGCACCGGCAAGACCTATACACTCTCCAGCCTGATGGTGCGGATTTTTCTGGACCAGTATTATCCGCATCAGGTGATTGCGACGACATTTACCCGTAAGGCCACGGCTGAA
This sequence comes from Acinetobacter lwoffii, assembly GCF_022809915.1. Classification (GTDB taxonomy): domain Bacteria; phylum Pseudomonadota; class Gammaproteobacteria; order Pseudomonadales; family Moraxellaceae; genus Acinetobacter; species Acinetobacter lwoffii_M. The sequence continues at coordinate 24,339 of NZ_JALGQY010000021.1, forward strand.
CTGAAAAACCGGGTACGGCTTCGGGTCGAGGAAACGCTGGCCTATATCCAGCGTCATCAGCAGCTCAATTCAGTTGAAATCGCGGCAAAAATCCAGAATGAAACCGACCCTTTATTTCAGCAGGTACTGAAAGATTATGGTTCACGGCTGGATTATGCCCGTCGCCGTTTACGTCTGGTGCTGAACCAGCTGGATGAACTGTTTGTCGGCACTCTGGACAGCTTTAGCCAGAAACTCTTACGTGAATTTGCATTTGAAAGTGGCAAGATTGAACGTGCAGAACTGACCGAAGATCAGGATCTGTATATCCAGCAACTGATTCATGATGTGCTGCGTGACTGGATTCAGCAACAGCCACAATATATGGTCAATCATCTGTATGTTCAAAATCTGCTGAAACCGGTGGAGCATTATACCGGGCTGGTGCGTGATGCCCTGAATTTCAGCAAGCAGCATTTCCGCAAGATCGAACTGGCTGAATGTGACCTGAACAAATTGGAAGCCTGCATCAGTCAATTAGTGATTATTCAGGAGCATGATCTTGCCGTCATGCGGCGTTATTGTCAGGAAAATCCGAAGTATTTTCACAAGAGTTTTTTGACCAAGTTAACCGAAATTTGTGAAAACTTTATGACCTGGAGCGCAGCCCTGAAAAATCAGGGTGGCATGAGTTTCTTTGATGCTGAATTGCAGCCGATTTTACTGAATCTGTGCCATTTGCGCCGCAAGAAAACCGATTTCCAGCCGACCACTCAGGTCTTTAACAAAAGCTGTCCGGATGCAGAGCAGCAGCTGATTTTGCAACATAGTCTGATCGTGGCAATTGATGCGCTGTGTGAGGTCAAACAGTATCTGGATGAGCAGCTGCAACAGCTTACGACCTATCTGGAATTTCATATTATTCAAAGTGTGCAGACCCGTTTGCCACAAACCTTGCAGCAGCAGGGTGAAACCACTTTTTCCCAGCAAATTCGTACATTGGCGGAAGCATTGCAAGGCCAGCAGGGACAGCGTTTTGCCCAGTTTGTACAGGCACGTTATCCGCTGATTCTGGTCGATGAATTTCAGGACACCAATCAGGATCAGGATGATTTGCTGGCCAAGATCTGGCGTGATGCCAACCGGGTGCAGTCCGGCTGCATGATTATGGTCGGTGATCCGAAACAGGCAATTTACGGTTTCCGTGGCGGCGATATGCTCACCTATAACAAGGCACATGCCGATGTGCTGCATAAACAGGGCCGCGAATATACCCTGATGCAGAACCATCGGTCAGTCAAACCACTCGTAGAAGTGGTTGATGCGCTGTTCCAGCGGCAAATGGATTTTGGCGAACAGGTGCAGTACACCTTGATTCAGGCCGGTAGTCGCCCGCATCCAGATCTGGTCGATATGGGCAGGATCAACCCGCAGCCTTTACGATGGATTCAGCTAGGTGAATCGGACCTGGAGGCAGACCAGGTGGCCTGGAAAATCCGTGCATTGCTGAATCAGTCTGCCCAGCAGCAACTGTACTTTCAGCAGCAAGAGCATCAGCAAAGCCTGAGCGCAGATGATATTGCCGTGTTGGGATTTGGGCATTTTGCTCTGGAACAGGTGAAGCAGCGTCTGCAGCGTATGGGCATTCCCTGCTATAAAGAATCCAAACAGAGCGTGTTTGCCAGTCCAATCGCTCAGGATGTCGCGGCAGTATTGACGGCGATCATGGATCCTTTCAATGAGGCCAAGGTCAAGCGGGCCTTGCTGACTCGTCTGTTGGGCTTCAATCTGAAAAAACTGATCGAATTACAGGAGCAGAGTGAAGGCCTCAGTCGCTATATTGCGGATCTGGATATAATTCGGGAAATGTGGTTTGAGAAAGGCTTTTTGACCGCCTGGAATTATGCATTGAATCTGTTTCAGGTCTGGACCAATCTGGTGGCCAGTCAAAGTCTGGACAATGAGCGGGTAGTGGTCAATCTACGCCATCTGACCGAGATGCTGAGCCAGCAGAGTGAATATTATCAGGGGGCGCAAAAACTCTATCACTGGTATTTGCGCCAGCTTCAGTCACCTTCAGGCAAGGACAGCGAAAAAGAACGCAAGCTGTCTGGGGATCATGGGGTGCAGCTGATGACCATTCATGCCTCCAAAGGGCTGGAATTTAAAGTGGTGTTTTTATTGGGAGCAGATGCTGCTTTTGATGTGCATAAAGGCAATCTGAATTTTTCCCTGTCTGCGCCTGAACAGGACAACATTCTGGAACAATCCCGGGTAATTGCAGTCAATCACAAGAATTTGCATGAGCAGGCGATTCTGCAGAATGCAGCGCGTAATGCTGCCGAAAACCACCGGCTCTGGTATGTGGCGCTGACCCGTGCCAGTCACCGGGTATATGCCATGCTGCAGGACCAGAACGCACAGTCCGATTCCGGGCTAGCCTTCTGGCGTGGTCAGGGAGATCAACTGTTTCAACATGCTTTAAGTCTGGTCGAGCCATCTCTGTCTCAGGAACCACCGCGTCTGGTCGAGCAGTCGAACCATCATCAGATTGACATGCGGGCGCAACCTTTGCCAGAGCGGCAGTTTTATCCGCGAACCAAAACCAGTTTTACGGCTTTGTCACAGCATCAACTACATGGACATATCTTGCAGGACGATCTGGTCACGGCTTCTGAACAGCCCGATAGTGCTGCTGATGAAATTGATTTCACAGGCTTGGAAGAACAGCCAGCAGCCGTGCCCTTAGACTGGATCAAGCTGAATTTTCCTAAAGGTACCGTAGCTGGAACATTCTTGCACAGCATTTTTGAACATATCGATTTTCAGGACAGCAGTTACTGGAATCTGGAAATCCGGCGCCGTTTTAAAAATACCGCACCGCAAATCTGGCAGGAACTGAAAGAAAAATTTGAACAGGCTTTTCATATACGTAGTGTACTGGAACAGGCTTTTTTCCCGCATTATCAGACAGCAGTGGTGAATTTGCGCACTCTGTTTCAGGTAGCAGCTCAGACAGATTTCAAAGCCGAGGAATTGCGTCAGAGTATGCAGCGCGTATTGTCCAGCCTGAACTATAAGTTATTGACCGGAATTCGCCTGCATGATCGAAGTGAAGCTTATCGTCAGCAATGGCAGCAGCTGTTTCACTCGGCACAGCAGCTCGAGCGTTCGGCTCTGTTGGAATTTTTAAATCAGTTTCAGGTGTATTTCGATGGGCTGGAGGATGACGCCTTTATCCAGTTTTTTGAACAGGAAATAGCTCAGCTCATACGCTCTGCAAGCACTGAATCGCTGAATGTGGACAGTATTTTCCAGACGGCTTTTGAGGGATTGCTGGACGAGATCACAGAAGATATTTTGCTGAACCTGATGCATGACTGGGTGCGTGATATTCTTATTACCCCGATTCAGGCAGATTTTGCCTTGGCACAGCTGGAGGCTAAACAGTATCTGTCAGAATTTCCTTTTTATCTGTCCTTGACCGATGCCCCTTTGCAGATTCGGCAAATCCATCAGCTTTTTCTCAAACATGACATGGTCATGAGCGATTTTAATGAGGCCAAATCGGCGCGGTATCTGACCGGTTCCATCGATCTGGTGTATTTCGATGGCCAGCGCTACCATATTGCTGATTATAAAAGTAACTTCCTCGGACCTGATCAGCAGCACTATAGTGCTGAGGCGATTCAGCAGAATATGAGCCAGTCCAGTTACTGGTTGCAGGCCGCTCTGTATCTGGTGGCGCTGCATCGGTACCTGAGTGCCAATATGCAGACTTATTCGATCACACAGCATCTGGGCGGCGCAACCTATCTGTATTTGCGTGGAATGAATGGACAGGCGCAGCAAGGAGCTTATCATTGGCAACCGGACTCTGAACTCATAGAAAAACTGGATCAAATATTGGGCTATTTTGAGCAGAAAAAATCAGCATGATTTTGCGATTTTATAAAATATATAGAGATTAAACAGAAAATTATCCTGTGGATAACTTTGAGGATAACTGTGTGGAAAATGAGCAGAATCACGTGTCGCAGCAAGACTCCAATTTAATGGCCTGGATTGACTATCTGTGTCAGCCTCCATTCAGTACAGCTGTATTTGATCCGACAGCAAAATTATTGATCGAGCAACTGCTTGAAGCGATGCAGGCGGGGGATAGCTGTATCGAGGTTGAGCCTCAGCAGGTTGCCTTATTACATAATCTAGTTCTAGATCGCCATCAACAAAGTACAGGAATTGCACCATTTATTTTTGCAGATCAGCATTTGTATTTGTACCGCTACTGGCAACTGGAACAGGCAGTCGCTACACAGTTGGTACGGATCAAGTCACAAACGGTGACTCCGGTGAATTTAAGCGAGCAAAATCGCAATCTTCTCTCAGATCCACAGCAGAAACTGGCACTGGAAATGGTTGCGCGGCAGGCGCTGAATATTATTACCGGCGGGCCTGGAACAGGTAAAACCTATACCTTGGCGCATATTATTGCTGTGCTGTATGAAGCCTTGCCAAATATCCGGATTGCCATGGCAGCACCTACCGGAAAGGCCGCACAGCGCATGAAAGAAGCACTGCAAAAAGCCTTGCACAGTGAAGCGTTACAACAGTTTGAGCTAGAACAATTAAAACAGTTACAACCGGTCACCCTGCATCGCTTATTGGGTCTGGGCACTCGCGGACAGCCACGCTTTCATGCCAAGCAGCCTCTGCCTTATGATGTGATCGTGGTCGACGAAGCCTCGATGCTGGATTTAAACCTGTCACAGATGTTACTGGCCTCCGTACCGTCTCATGCACGGCTGATTTTACTCGGTGATGCAGATCAGCTGGCCTCTGTGGATGTGGGAACGGTATTGGCAGATTTACAGCAAGTAGCGACTCTGGAAGATAACCGGGTCAATTTAATCACCACGCGGCGTTTTGCGCCTGGAGCCAGGATTGGCGCAATGGCGGAGTTTATCCAGCAGAATCATCAGCCTTCTCACGTCTTGCAGAAATTTGAGCAGCAGATTGTGGCAGCCAGTGAGTTACAGGCGATCGATTTGGATCATGTGAAGATCGACCAGTTGCAGTTACAATACCTGCTCGCTGGTGCCGAACAGACCGCGCATAATTTGAATCAGTATTATGACCAGCTGATGTATGGTTATCAGGCTTATGTACAAGCCATAAAAACAGAACGAAACTCAGCTGATTTTGAACACTATGTGCAACAGGTGGTCAAAACTTTTGATGATTACCGTATTTTAACGGCAATCCGTTCTGGTGATCTGGGGCTGCTCAAGATCAATCTACAGATTGAACAACGTTTTTTAGCAGCCCAAGGTCAGTTGAAACAGGGCGACTGGTATGTCGGACGACCCGTCATGATGAGCTATAACGACTATCAGTTGGGCCTGTCCAATGGTGATATTGGTATCTGTTTTTTACGTGAGCAATCTGGTCAACGTCAGTTTGAAGTGTATTTCCCGAGTCTGGAAAAATGGGTATTAGCCACCCGTTTACCTAAAAGTATTGAAACCGCTTTTGCGCTGACCATTCATAAATCTCAAGGTTCAGAATTTTTCCATACGGCAGTGGTACTGGATCAATATGCAAAAAATTTATTGAGCAAAGAGTTGATTTATACTGCAATTACTCGAGCCAAAAAAGTGGTCAGTTTATTGGTAGATTATGATGCTTTTACACAAGCACTTTGTGTTAAAACTACCCGGAAAAGTGGTTTGAGCCAAAAAATCATTGAACAATCTAGTAATTTAATTGGCAAAAATAATCAAATCTTGTAGGTAAAAGCTTACAAGGATTCAGGAAATTGACGCATAGAGCTTTTGCTCGGTTTTTGAGAAGATTGGTTCTACAAAATAACTCAACACGGAAAGTTGAGCATAATCGCATAATGATAATAATAATGTCGGTAGACAGCGAACTTACAGTGAAGTAAGTGAAAGAGGAAACTTACAGCCGCTAAGCCTTGTAGTTTTGGGAGAGACTACAAGGCTTTTTTATATCCTGATTTTTTTATAGGAAGCTTGCTGGATTTTTACCCTAATTTCTTAGCAAAAATTTTCAGCTCTAGCCAGTAAACTTAAGTAAATAGCGTTAAATAAAACAGGAGCTGTGTAACATTATGCAAATTTTCACTTGGTGATGTACGAAATGGCTTACAGTAAAATGAGGCAAATACCTCTAGTTGTCTGGTGGGAATGTGGCAAAATCTACCACACAAGGAAGATGATTTTTCAACAGGATGTTTGAAAATAATAATAAGCGTAAAACGCCATAATAATACAATAAATAATAATGATAAGAGAAAGAACTACAGCGCCAAAAAGCCCGAGTTTACTCGGGCTTTTTTTTATCCATTTTCTATGGAAGGCAGCAGAAGATTCACGCGAGCTAAAGGGTTTGTGGGCTTTTCAAAAGAATTTCTATATTTAATTCATCCTGGATTTATTTCACTAAAATAATGCAAAACCTGAATCTTTGAGGGACAAGAGTCATCAGATCTGAATTGCATCAATGAGCAGCCAAAACCATGCAAAAATCTGGATCTATTTTTGCAATTTGATGCGTTTTCCCTTAAAATATGCAACTTGCTGTAGTGATGCACGGCAGTCAAGGTTTTGAATTCTCATCACTTTGATTTTTATCAAAATATATAAGCATCTCGGAGAAATCGAATGGCTTTAACTAACGCAGATCGCGCAGAGATCATGGCTAAATTCGCTCGCGCTGAAAACGACACTGGTTCACCAGAAGTTCAAGTAGCTCTTTTAACTGCTCAAATCAATGATTTACAAGGTCACTTTAAAGAGCATAAACACGACCATCATAGCCGTCGCGGTCTAATCCGTATGGTTAACCAACGTCGTAAGCTACTTGACTACCTTAACGGTAAAGACCACGGTCGTTATGTAGCATTGATCGGTGCTTTAGGTTTACGTCGTTAATTCGATTTAAACTTTATTTTCGGGTGTATTGCATGCTTTGTGCTGTATTACTGAAAACTAAAGTCGGCTTAGCTTTGCGCTAAGCCAGTGGAAGGGGCGAATGTTTCGCTCCTTCTTTGTGTTTAAAAATAGTATTTAATCTGGTGAGGTCGGCTTCTAAGCTTTGTCATTTACTCGTCCATATGGTCATGAATGCCAAACCTTAGGGGTCTCCACTAGAATAATTGTTCACAAGAACTAGGAAAAAATAAAACATGTCAATGTTTAATATTATTCGTAAAGAATTCCAATTCGGTCAGCACAACGTTATCCTGGAAACAGGTCGTGTTGCCCGTCAGGCAAACACTGTTGTGATTACCATGGGCGGCGTACAAGTACTTGTTGCTGTTGTGGCACAGCCTAAAGCAAAAGCAGGTCAAGATTTCTTCCCATTAACTGTTAACTACCAAGAAAAGCAATATGCTGCTGGTCGTATCCCGGGTGGTTATGGCAAGCGTGAAGGCCGTCAGTCTGAAGCTGAAACTTTGATTTCACGTCTGATTGACCGTCCAATTCGTCCGTTGTTCCCGGAAGGTTACTTCAACGAAATTCAAGTAACAGCCACTGTTATTTCTTCTGATAAAACAATGGATGCTGACATTGCTGCAATGTTAGGTACATCTGCTGCATTGTCTATCGCTGGTACACCTTTCCGTGGTCCAATCGGTGGTGCGCGCGTTGGCTTAATCAACGGTGAATACATCCTAAACCCGAACCTTGAACAACTTAAAGAGTCTGATCTTGATCTTGTTGTTGCGGGTACTGAAACTGCAGTATTGATGGTTGAATCTGAAGCGAAAGAGCTTTCAGAAGACCAAATGCTGGGCGCTGTTTTGTTCGGTCATGACGAAATGCAAATTGCGATCCAAGCGATCAAAGAATTTGCTGCAGCTGCAGGCGCGGTTGAATCAACTTGGGTTGCTCCAGTTAAAAATGAAGAACTTCTTGGTAAATTGAAAGAAGCATTCGAAGCGAAAATCTCTGAAGCGTACACGATTGCAGTTAAGCAAGACCGTTATGCGGCACTTGACGCGCTTTATGCAGAAGCAGTGGCACAGTTCGTTCCTGAAAATGACGAAACGGGCATTGCAGAAGAAGTAAATGAGCTGTTCGAAGACCTTAAATATCGTACTGTACGTGACAACATCCTGTCTGGTAAGCCACGTATCGATGGTCGTGATACTAAAACTGTTCGTGCAATCGACGTACAAGTAGGCGTATTGGATCGTGCTCACGGTTCTGCATTGTTCACACGTGGTGAAACTCAGGCCTTGGTCACAACGACTTTGGGTAATACACGTGATGCGTTGATGGTGGATACCCTTGCAGGTACCAAAACTGACAACTTCATGTTGCATTACAACTTCCCTGCATACTCTGTAGGTGAAACGGGTCGTGAATCTGGTCCTAAACGTCGTGAAATCGGTCATGGTCGTCTGGCACGTCGTGGTGTTCAGGCTGTACTTCCTGCGGCTGACCGCTTCCCGTACGTGATCCGTATCGTATCTGACATCACTGAATCTAACGGTTCGTCTTCAATGGCGTCTGTATGTGGTGCTTCATTATCATTGATGGATGCTGGTGTTCCATTGAAAGCACCAGTTGCGGGTATCGCGATGGGTCTTGTGAAAGAAGGCGAGCGTTTCGCAGTTCTTTCTGACATCTTGGGTGATGAAGATCACTTGGGCGACATGGACTTTAAAGTAGCGGGTTCTGCAAACGGTATTACTGCGCTACAAATGGACATAAAGATCGAAGGCATCACTGAAGAGATCATGGAATCTGCATTGAACCAGGCTTATGCGGGTCGTATGCACATCTTGAATGAGATGAACCAGGTGATTTCACGTGCGCGTCCTGAAATTTCGATGCACGCACCGACCTTCCAGGTGATCAACATCAACCCGGATAAAATCCGTGATGTGATCGGTAAAGGCGGCGCGACCATTCGTGCAATTACTGAAGAAACTAAAGCGGCGATTGATATCGAAGATAACGGTACAGTTCGCGTATTTGGTGAAACTAAAGCGGCTGCGCAAGCTGCAGTTGCCAAGATTCAGGCACTTACGGCTGAAATCGAGCCAGGTACAATTTATACAGGTAAAGTGATTCGTATTGTTGAATTCGGTGCGTTCGTAAATATCCTGCCAGGTACTGATGGCTTACTTCACATCTCTCAAATCTCAAACGAACGCATTGCGAACGTGGCAGATGTATTGAAAGAAGGTCAGGAAGTAAAAGTACAGGTTGCGGATGTTGATAACCGTGGCCGTATTAAATTAACGATGAAAGACATCGAACAAGTTTAATTCTTAAAAATATTCACATGGGAAAATTCATGTGAATAACAATAAAAAAGCCCTGAGCTTGATCAAAGTGTTTATTTTGGCTGGCTCAGGGCTTTTTTTATGCTTCAGTATTGGTCTGAATGTGGTGTTCAGTTGATCTCAGGTTAAGGGATCTGCTTCAGAGCTTTTTAACAAACGATAAATTTCATCTTTTAATTTCAGTTTTTTACGCTTGATCGCCTCAATATCATTGTTGATATGATTGACTGGATCAAGTTCAAGCTGGCTGATTTCTTTGTCCAGCTCATTATGTTCCTCGAATAACTTGGCAAAATAGGGATTTTCCTCGCGAAGTTGCACAATCAAGTCGCGGTATTCGGGAAACATGTATTTGATTTTCTTATTGCAATCTTTGGTTTTCATAGGGATTCTTATACTCTAATCATAAAATTAAATATAAATATGTTCTGATCTGCACTGAAAAATGCAGATCGACAGAACATGAAAAGGATTTACTTGAAGTGCAAATGTTTGACCTCGCGGCGTAACTCCTGCACTTCATCAATGAGGTCCAGCATCATGGCAACGGCGCTAAATGAGGCATCAAAATCGCGTTGCAGGCGATAGGCGCGTTGTGCACGCGAGATATCTTCACCGAGGAAAGTGCTGGTCGGGGTTGTAGAACGATTTGGTAAAATTCCATGTTCAATTAACTGCATGACCCATTCCGGGCTTTGTCCACACGCTTCTGCAAAGTGGATCAAGTCAAATGAACGATCGTCCATAATTTCTGAGGGGGTATAACCTTGGGAAAAACTTTCTTGGTACTGAATCGTAGTCATGGGTCTACTCCTTAAACAGCCAAGTGTGCAAAATCCGGAGAAAGGGAAGGGGCTAAAATAGAACGCTTTCCAATCCTTGGACATGCAGACTCAGAGTGATGACTCAAATGATCATGAGTGAAGAGTCGGGATGTGCCAGTAGTTGATGGATCAGTCGGTCTGACCGGATATCTATCAGCAGCATGCGAGGCAAAGAAGGTTAAAGTTGAAGTTGTTTTTATAATTTTATGTGTTATCGACAAAGCGTATTCAATCACTTTCCTGTGTTGAATAGAGGGCGCCATATCAGGGCTGCAAAGCAGACCAGAGGGCAAAATTGCACAAGGCTGAAGATTGATCATCATAAGTGGATAAAAAATAACCGTCTTCGATCCATTATTATGACTTTGCCTGCTCCAAAACAGTTTTTATTTGTACCTTATTGTTTCAAATCATGACAAAGAAAAAAGCCCCTGATATAGGGGCTTTGAAAATCTTTATGAAATTAATATTTTACCCAAGTAACACTGCGGCCAATTACCGATACCCCGACATAACCACGCAAGGTCAGACGTTTGCCATTGGCACTTAAGCGTGCTTTACCTTTGTAAACTTTGCCACTGATCGGATCAAGCACTTTGCCATCATGGTATTCCCGCGGCTTTTTCGGATCTGCCTTAAAATCCCAGATAAATGGCAGGCCTAGAAAAGGCTTGTTCTTGAGCTGACCTGGACATTTATGACAGATCCCCATTTTTTCTGCGCCAGGCAGGCTGCGTGTTTCGACAATCACCCCTTCATAACTGCCATCTGCTTTCTTGCGAATTTCCACATCCGCACGAGAATAACCAGACTGATCATCGATGGTTTTCCATTTACCCAATAACGGATCTTCATAGGCAAAGGCCAAACTAGAAACTGCGGCTAAACTCATCCCCATTACTAGAATATTCAATAATTTTCTCATAACATACCTGTTAAATTGATGATGTATTCATTTTAGAATTATTGCTCTAATTTATTTTAAAAGCATAATTAAATCAAGAGTATGAACTGTGCAGTCTTTCTCATAATTTTTTGAAAATGATGAATATTCAGGTTTTGTTAGTGTGAATAATCTTATAATTTAAAAGGGATTCTTAGATTGGATTTACAGGAGAGTTTGATTCAGGAGGTAGACAGGTTTTCTACTGTAGGGGAATACGCTTTGTTGAGCTCAGTCACCTAGATTTTAAAACATAAAAAAAGCATTCCTGGGAATGCTTTTAAACTTAAGGATTCGAACTGCTTAGCTCAGGTGTTTACCAAATAGGCCCAAGGCTTCTTCAGCCGTAAAGGTATATTGGCTATTACAGAACTGACAGTCCATCTCGATCGGATTCTGGAATTCCAGCGTTTCACGGATCGACTCTATTCCGATTTGCTGTAAAGCGACTGCACAACGCTCTTTAGAGCAGGTACAACCAAACTTCAACACTTCCGTATCTGGCAGACGCACTTCTTCTTCGTTATATAAACGGTACAGAATATCAGTGGCTTGCAAACCGACTAATTCTTCAGTTTTTAGAGTCTCTGTGAGCATGGTCAGACGTGGCCATAGATCTTCATCTACCCGGCGTTGTTCTTCTTCACTATTACGTGGTAATAACTGAATCAGTAAACCACCTGCACGCTGATGGTCACTTGCCAGTACAATACGCGTCGGAATCTGTGCAGACAGGTCATAATACTGCATCAGACAGCCCGCCAGATTTTCTTTATCAAGGGGTACAATCCCCTGATAACGCTCACCAAATTCTGGTTCGATATTGATGAATAGAACCGGAGAGGTGAGTGATTTCAACACTGTACTGCTGTCTTCACCGACCAGAAAGTGCGGATCTTCTTCATAGTCAGCCAGAGCGCGAACTTCACCCAAATGGTTACATTCAGCCATAGCCCATTTAAATGTGCCCGATGCCTGAATTTGCAGGCTGATACGCCCTTTAATCTTCAATGTGCTGGCCAGCAGTGCAGTGGCACTAAGCATTTCACCTAGCAGGATTTTAACTGCAGGCGCATAGTCACGTTGCGCTAAAATGGTTTGTAAAGCTTCTTCAAGATGCACCACTTCACCACGAACAGGGCTATCTTCAATAAAAAAGCGTTGGCGTAAATCAGACATAAAATTCTCCATAACCCTGCTTTAATGGTGTCATTATTGTAAAACACAAGTTAGGACAGTTCATCTCTTAACGTATCAATTCCTGCGCCGTTTGTATCCTGTTGCTGCTGTTTAGCCTGTTTTTGCACTTTATGGCGTTGATCCTGGGTAAACAGATGCTCCAGTTCAGCCAAACTACTATGCTGATTTTCATAATTTGGATGTTCATCCGGATCCAGATGATATTGGCTGTTGAGCAGTTTCTCATCCTGTTCGCGGAAGTTTTGAATCTGTTGCAGGCTTTCTTCCGGGTCAGGATTGAGCTGGTTTAGTAAGGCCTGACTGAGTTCTAAAGCTGAAAGATAAGTTTCACGCCAGATGTGTTTCACGCCCAAATCCTGTAATAAATGCACATGATGCCGGTCACGGGCACGTACCCATAAACTGATTTCAGGATAATTCAGCCGCAGATGCCGCACGATCAGCATTGAGTCTTCAATATCGTCAATCGCCACAATCACCTGTTGTGCTGTGGCAATACCGGTCTGTATCAAGGCTGCCGGTTCTGTTGCATCCGCCTGATAGAAAGGGATATCGTACTGCGCCAGAAGTTCAGTGGCTGGCACATTGCTGTCCATGACACTAAAGGCATGTTGCTGCTGCAGTAAAATCCGGGCGATAATTTGCCCGAAGCGGCCAAAGCCAATCAGCAGAATCGGTGTACTGGTTTGAGGATTGAGATCAGTTTCGAAGGTCGCTGCCAGATGATTGTGACGATCCAGATGCGGTAGGATCTGACTGTGCAATAACCAATAAAATGCTGGCGTCAGCAGCAAGGAAAAACTCACCATCCACAGCAAGGGAGAGAGCAGATCGACTGCAATAATCTGGTCGGATACAGCAATTACCAGTGCCAGTAAGGCAAATTCGCCGCCTTGCGCCAGACTGGCTGCCAGCAGGGTACTATTGCGCCAGCTATTTTGATGATAACGCGCCAATGCCAGGTTGATTGCAAACTTGACCAAGATTAAAGTGAGGGTGCCGCCGAGAATGATCCAGGGGAAATTGAGCAGATCAGCTAAGTGCAGTGACATGCCCAGACTGATAAAGGCCAGGCCCATCAACAAGCCCTGAAAAGGTCGAATCGTACTTTCTACTGCAGGCCGGAAATCTGAATCTGCCAGTAAAATTCCGGCAAATAAGGCACCGAGAAATAGATTCAGTCCGAGGGTATTCATTAACACCAACAGTGCCAAGGTCACTGCAATCGCCACAACCGCATGCAATTCGTGACTGCCACTTTGGGCAATCCAGCGATACAACGGCTGCATCAAGTAACGATTACACAGGAACAGACCGCTTAACGTCGCGATGAGGGCAGCAAAGTAGGCCACGCCATGTTCGGTCGAGCGAATCCCGGCAAATAGGGGAATAGCTGCAATCACCAGAATGGCCAACAGGGAATGAACCAGCAGGATCGAATAGGCCTGCTGGCCATAACTGGTGGCGAACTGTTCCTGATGATTGAGATGTTGAATCACCAGAGTCATGGCAGACAAACTGCCGGCGAGTCCAATTACAATGCTGGCGAGTAGGCTTTGCTGAAGGAAAACCCAGGCCATGAGCGTAAAAATTAAGGCGCTGATCAATACTTGTAAAGCAGCCATCATCCACAGGGGTGAATTAATCTGCACAATGCGTTGTGGTTTGAGTCGCAGACCGATCCAGAACAACAATGCCATCAGGCTGACTTGTATGAAGCTGTTTAAAACTTCGGGTGCCTGAATCAGATGCAAAAGGCTTGGACTTAAAATGATCCCTGTTAACAGATAGCCCAACACACTTGGCAACCTGAGCCTTTTACTCAGTGGCACCATCAACAGTGCAATGACCAGAACCAGTGTTATTTGTAACAGTATCGACATTTTCCTGCCCTAAATTTATTCTTGATCCAGACTGGGAGTCTTGTATTCCAGAGCGATCCTCAGGCGCAATATCTTTTAGCTCAGTTCCTGAGGGTCGATGTCCAGCGTGAGCTTCATGCTGGAAGGTTTATCCTGCAGCATGTTTTGCCACCAGCTGCGCGCATAGTAATGCAAACGTGGACGATCCGCTGACAATAGCACCATATGCGACTGATAGCGCCCCGCCTTGCGTTCCATTGGCGCAGGAATCGGTCCCCAGATGTCCAGCGCCAGATCAGAATATTGCCTGAGGAGTGCTGCATGTTTCTGTAAGAATTCGGTATTTTGTGACTGATCCTTGGATTCACAGCGAATCAGGATGGCATAACGATAGGGCGGCATTTTGGCCATCTGCCGTTCTTTTAAGGTTTGCTGGGCAAATACGCGATAATTTTCATTGACCAGCGTATTCAGTAGGGCATGATCTGGTCTGAGGGTCTGCAGATAGACATCACCCTTATGTTCACCACGGCCTGCGCGGCCTGCCACCTGCACAATCAGTTGTGCAGTCCGTTCAGTAGCACGGAAATCCACACTGAGCAGACCGGAATCGATATCCAGAATCGCCACCAGAGTGACATAAGGAAAATGGTGTCCCTTGGCCAGCATCTGGGTGCCGAGCAAAATGGCAGGTTCGCTTTTCTGAATCTTGTCATAAATTTTTTGCCAGCTGCCGACCCGACTGGTGGAATCGCGATCGACCCGAATCACCTCAAAATCCGGAAAGAGTTCATTCAGATGTTCTTCGACTTTGCCGGTGCCCATACCCAGTGTAACCAGTTCCTGATGCTGACATTGCGGGCAGTGTTCCGGCATGCGGTGAATAGTGCCGCAGTGATGGCAATGCAGATGCTGATAAGGCTGACGGTGTACAGTGAAGTTGGCATCACAGTGCGGACATTGCGCCTGCCAACCACAGCTGCCACACAGCAGGACGGGAGCATAGCCACGGCGGTTTAAAAAAATCAGCACCTGTTCTTTTTTCTCCAGGCGCTTTTTGATGTCCTGAATCAGTTGAAGGCTAATCCCATGCTTTTTTTGCGCAACTTTTAAATCCAGAATATGGATTTTGGGCATCAAGGCCGTGCCGGCACGTTGATTCAGCTCCAGCACCTGCATCTTGCCATGTTCAACCAGTGCATAACTGTCAATGCTTGGCGTCGCTGATCCCAGCAGTACTGGACATTGCTGTAAATGGCCGCGGTACAGGGCGACATCGCGGGCATGATAGCGGAAGCCTTCCTGCTGTTTAAAGGACAGGTCATGTTCTTCATCCAGAATGATCAGGCCCAGATTCGGCATTGGCGTATAAATGGCGGAACGTGTCCCAAGCACAATCGAGGCTTTGCCAGTTTCTGCCGACTGCCAGGCCTGTAGCCGTTTGGAATCATTCAAACCGGAGTGCAGCAACGCAATATGGCAATGAAAACGGGACTGAAAACGGCTGATGGTTTGCGGCGTCAGGCCGATTTCCGGCACCAGCACCAGCACCTGTTTGCCCTGTTTCAGTACCTGCTCCATGATCTGCAAATACACTTCAGTTTTACCGCTGCCGGTCAGACCATCCAGTAAAAAAGCCTGATATTGATTGCGATATTTTAATACCTGTTCGACTGCATGTTTTTGTTCAGGATTGGCAGTGAGCGGCATTTGTGCCAGCTGCATCGGCTGCGGATTGAAATCTTGTGGCTCCAGCACACAGGCGCAAATTTCTTTTTTCTCCAGCGCTTTTAAGGTCGCGGTTTCAATCCCGGCCATGTTCAGCACATTTTCAGTGGTCCCGACCGGATGCAGTTTTAAAATCCGGTAAGCTTCCTGCTGCTTGTCCGAACGGCGTACTTTGGCCTCGGCATCAGGGTCCAGCAATTTCCAGGTACGGGCCAGCAGGTTATAAGGCTTGCCCTGACGCAACAGGGTCGGCAGGGCACTGTGGACAACTTCACCGATCGGAAACTGATAATACTGTGCTGACCATGTCAACAAACTTAAAACTTTGCTATCTATAATGGCACGTTCATCGAGCAGTTCGGTCACAGCCTTAAGTTTAAAGCGCGGGTCGAGAGGAGTGTCTGCGGACAGTTTTTCGATAATCACCCCGACCAGATTCTGCCGACCAAACGACACCAGTACACGTGTGCCAATCTGTGCCTGTTCAAATTGTGCTGTACTCATTGTGTAATCAAAACAATCAAATACATGCACAGGTACAGCAACGCGTACGCGATAAATTGGACTTAAATCGGTGTGAGAATTTTGCATATCTTGGGGTGGAGATCCTGAAGAAATTTCGTCGTGCTTAAAGTTCGATTATGTTAGAGTGAGCAGATAATTTATATCAAAGAATATGAATGATTTCGGTGGTCTGACGCAACAGCGTTGAGCAAAATTTTGGAAAATTAGAGCATTACAATGCCTGCATATCAGTTTATTGCGCTTGATGCTTCAGGAAAGCAGCAAAAAGGCGTGCTGGAGGGGGATTCTGCACGTCAGATCCGGCAACAATTACGGGATAAAGCACTTATTCCTGTCTCTGTTGATCCTGTTGAAAAAAAAGACCAACAGCATCGTCGAAAATGGTTTGAAAAAAGCATCACCGCCTACGATCTGGCCCTCATGACCCGGCAGCTATCTGTGCTGGTCGCTGCCGCGATTCCGCTGGAAGAAGCCATCCGCGCCGTCGGCAAGCAAAGCGAAAAAGTGCATGTACAAAACCTGCTGATGTCGGTTCGCTCCAAGGTACTAGAAGGGCATAGTCTGGCGCAGGGTTTGCAGCAATCCGGACGTTTTCCTGAACTGTATATTGCTACGATTGCGGCCGGTGAGCGTTCCGGACATCTGGACCTGATTCTGGATCAGTTGGCTGACTATACCGAAAACCGGTTTGCCATGCAGAAAAAAATTCAGGGTGCAATGGTCTATCCGATTATCCTGATGCTGATGTCCTTTGCGATCGTGATGGGGCTGATGACCTATGTGGTGCCGGATATCGTCAAGACTTTTGATCAGAGTAAAGACGCCTTACCGTGGATTACCGTGGCCTTGATGAAAGCCAGTGATTTTATCCGCATTGCTTGGCCATTTTTATTGATTGGTGGTGCTTTGGGGATTTTCCTGTTGGTCCGGTTTTTAAGAACCACCGCCGGGCATTATGCCTTTGACCGTCTGACCTTAAAATTACCTTTATTCGGCAAATTGTCACGCGGGATTAATGCCGCACGTTTTGCCAGTACCTTATCCATTTTGACCCAGTCTGGCGTGCCTCTGGTTGATGCATTGCGCATTGGTGCTGCAGTCAGTAATAACTGGGTGATCCGGGATTCTGTCAATCTGGCGGCAGAAAAGGTGACAGAAGGTGGCAACCTGGCGACCCAACTGGAACGCAGTGGTTATTTCCCGCCGATGATGGTACAAATGATCAAAAGTGGTGAAGCGTCTGGTGAACTGGACCGCATGTTGGAACGTGCTTCACAGATGCAGGATCGCGAAGTGACCACCCTGATTTCAACTTTACTGGCCTTGCTGGAACCTTTAATGCTGGTATTGATGGCCAGTATTGTTTTGGTGATTGTGATTGCAGTGATGCTGCCAATTGTGAATATGAATAATATGATTTAAACAGAAGCCAGTTAGAATTTTGCTGTGATCAAGATTCAAGTGGAAATTCTGAATGATGCAAATAAATGAGAGAGATTGAATGAAAAGGAATCAATTAAATAAACAGACGGGCTTTACCTTAATCGAAGTCATGGTGGTGATTGTTATTCTCGGTGTGCTTGCTGCGCTGATTGTTCCGAACGTGATGGGACGTGGTGAAAAGGCCAAAGTCGATACCACCGTGATCAAGTTGCAGAGCATTGCAGGTTCACTGGATCAATACAAGCTGGACAATGGCAAGTATCCAAGTATGCAGGAAGGCGGTCTGGATGCACTGGTGAATCAGCCAGCGACTGCAAAAAACTGGGTGCCAGGCGGTTATGTCAAAGGCGGTTTTCCAAAAGACAGCTGGGATAATGAACTGCAATATGTGATTCCCGGCACCGATGGTCGCAGCTTCGATCTGTATTCATTTGGTGCAGATGGTCAATCGGGTGGTGAAGGAACAGATGCTGATATTTATTACCAGCCTTAATTGAGAATCATTATAAATTCTCGATAGATGGCATATATCACTTCACTGAATAAGCTATTTCAATACGAAGTGAAGTGATAATAAATCTTAATTATTAAATATAATGTAAGTTAATGATATTTATAATAATGAAATAATAAAAACCATATGCGAGTTATAATAAGAATTATTCCCATATTTATCTATTACAATTCTCGTAAAATATGAATAAATATACACTTTCTATTTATATAAAAAAGCTCATAATGATCTGAATGGCACTTGACTCGCCAACGGAGAAGCACATGAAAGCATTTATTCTAGGAGATGAAATCAATCAATTTCATTGGTCGATGCTGAAATCTGTTCTTCTGGTTTTAAGCATGTTGCCGATCAGTCAGGGTATTGTCCATTTATGGCAGAGCACCGAAGGCAGCAGCCAGATTATGGTGGCTTTTTTTGCTATCAGCTTGATGAGCAGTTTATTGGCCCTGTGTTTCTGGTCAGCATTAAACGCGAGTGTAGTTCGCATTCAAGCCGAACAAGGTTCAGTATTTGAGCAGACACTGGTTCAGATCTATCGTCATGTACCAATGCTGTCTCTTGCCAGCATGTTGTGTTATCTGGCTATACAGTTTTAAGTTTTAAAGAGATAAAGAAACCGAGGCATTGACCTCGGTTTTTTTATTGCTTTGAGTGTTCCTCCCTTTCATAAAGGGAGCTTAGGAGGGATTGATAAGGTGCTATATTCAGGAATCCCCTAAATCCCTCTTTGTAAAAGAGGGACTTGAAGAAATTATCTTCTTGACTTAAAGCTGACATCCACTTTACGTGGACGGAAGCGCCATCCAATAAGCAAAAGCAGAACTGAGAAGATCATCACTGGCCAATCACTGAGTTTCATATACAGCGTTTCGCCCTGCATGGCTGGAAGTTCACCACGTAATACCGCTTCCTGATCCACCGGGGCTTTTTTCACGATGTGGCCATTGTGGTCAATAAAGGCGGTCACACCGGTATTGGTCGCCCGAATAAACCAGCGGCCATTTTCTTTAGCACGCATTTGCACCATCTGCAGATGCTGTAATGGTCCTGCCGTGCCGGTAAACCAGGCATCATTAGACACGGTCACCAGAAAATCGCTTTGGCTGGCATTGCGACGGGTCAAATTCGGGTAAGCCACTTCATAGCAAATTGCAGAACCCAATGGATGATTTTTCACATTCAATGGTTTTTGATGATCTGCACCCCGGGTAAAACCACTCATGGATGGATCATTCTGCAGACCTGGCAAGACCCAGCTCAACCATCCGGATAAGGGAATATATTCACCAAAAGGAACCAGTCGTTGCTTCTTGTATAGCCCATCAGACTCATCTCCGCTGGCCATAATACTGTTGTAATATTTTGGATAACCTGCAGCTTGTGATTCTGCTAAATCCCAATATGGAATGCCGGTTACCCATGCAGTGCCTGATTTTTCAGCTTGTACTTTCATGGCCTCCAGAAAGGCTTCAATATCAGTCTGGAACATGGGAATCGAAGATTCCGGCCAGACGATCAGATCACGACCCCATTCGGTTTTACTCAAATTGGCATAAATCAATAAGGTCTTTACCTGATATTCAGTCAGCCATTTCAAGTCTTGCGGAATATTGCCCTGAATCAGGGAAACCGTTAAAGGCTTTTGATTTTTTTGCTCAACAAACGTCAGCTGTGCTGCGCCCCAGGCACCAAGTAACAAGATGGCGGAAGGAATGGCCCAGAACAGGCGTCTATTCAGGATCTCAACCAGCGCACAGGCCAGAATGATCACCACGAAAGATACCCCAAACACCCCGAATAATGGCGCATAAGCATCTAGGTAGCGTTCGGTAAAGGCATAACCAGCAAACAGCCATGGGAATCCGGTAAAGACCCAGGTCTTGGACCATTCAAACAGCACCCAGAGCGGGGCAAAGGTTAAAGGTGTTTCCGGGAAAAAGCGGCGATAGACAAACGTTTGAACGGCACTAAACAGACCCATCACCAGCGCCATAATCAGGATCATCACGACGCTGAGAAATGCACTGGTATCGCCATAGACATGAATTGAGGTATACAACCAGAATGCGCCTACAAACCACAAGCCAATCCCATAAGCCCAGCCAATGCCAAAGGCCTGTTTTGCGCTACGTCCGCGCAGGCAAGCATAGAGCAGTGCTGGAGACAGAATCGCCAGCCACCAGTAATGATAAGGGGCTAGTGCCAAACTAAAGATAGCACCTGCAAATAAGGCAATTAAAACAGGATAGATTAGCGGCAAAGGTTTTTGCTGTTGAGACGAACTCAACAGCTTATCGAAATACGCTCTCATTGGCGCACGGCTCGAATTAGATGAATAGAGCGTGAATCTGCCTCAAGAATGGTAAATTGCCAGTTTTCCAGTTCAATGGTCTGACCTTCAAGATCACTCACCAGACCAATTTCCTGTAATAACAAGCCGCCCATGGTTTCCACTTCATCATCAGGGAAAGTTGCATTCAGCATATTATTGAAATACTCAATTGGGGTCAGCGCTTGTACCACCCAGGTATTGGCCATAGTCGGATCATTGTCCGGAACAATGTAGTATGCTTCTTCATCAGCATTGTCATGTTCATCTTCAATTTCACCGACAATTTCTTCCAGAATATCTTCCAGCGTCACCAGACCCGAAGTCGTACCGTATTCATCAATCACCACCGCAATATGCGTCTGGGTATTCTTCAACATGCGCAAAACCTGATCGGAGCGGGCGCTTTCTGGAACAAACAAAGGCTGACGCATAAGCGCGCGAATATCGACTTTGGCCGTCGGTTCAGTTAGAAAAGGCAATAAATCCTTTGCCAACAGAATGCCGACTACATTATCGGTCTGATCGGAAGAAAATACCGGAAAACGTGAATGCGCAGATTCGACCAGCACATGCAGGATATCCAGCAGTTGGTCATCTTCCTGTAAGCTGATCATGGACGTGCGAGGCGTCATGACTTCACGAATTTTGGTTGCCGGGAGGTCAAGAACGCCCTCAAGCATGGCAACAGTATCGGGTTCTAAAAATCGACGTGAATCTTGTACTAATTTTAGCAGTTCGTCGCGAGTTTCGGGTGCAGTTCCCAGCCATTTACGTAAGCCGCGCATACCCCACGACGGGCCTGATTCCTCGTGCATGATTTTTCCTGAAGACTCTTAATATCTAAAAAAACGTGGTTTTATCATACCGCAGAAAATACGCTTGTCTATTGTAAATATGATGCGCAGTCTTGATCGCGCGAGTCAGTGCTGATTTTGGAATTGGCCACATATGCAAAGCAGCAATGTAATCGCAGCTTTATGCTAAAATATGGCGGTCTTTCCATCCTGAGTCTATCGATGTCCCCAACTGAAATTATTCCAAGTCTGCAATTGAATACCCGAGGTTTGCGTTGTCCTGAGCCAGTGATGATGTTGCATCAGGCGATCCGTAAATCCAAGGCAGGTGATGTGGTTGAGGTGTTTGCTACGGATAATTCAACGTCGTGGGATATTCCAAAATTCTGTATGCATTTGGGGCATGAGTTGCTGTTACAGGAAGAACGACTGGATGAAAATGGCAATAAAGAATTTCATTATTTAGTGAAAAAAGGTGGTTGAAATAACAGCTATAAAACATCCCTGCACTTGGCAGGGATGTTTTTACTAGGATGCTTGGATTTTTATAAATACATCTTTAAAGTACGTTGGTACTAATTGAGGAAAATCATCGAAAACTTTGTTGATTATTTCTAATTTTAATTTTTCTTCTTTATTTTGTTTTATTTTTTTTAGCTCAGGAATTTGGTTTAGAATTTTTAATTCAAGTTCATGTCCTTGATGATGTGTAAACCATTCAGGAGTGCTTATTTTAACCCCATTTGTTAAATAGACAGAGGTTTGATTTTGATTTTTATTTGGAAATTGAACTTCAATTTTCTTGAGAATCCAATCATGAATTTCTTGTAAGCATTCTACTGAATGATGGTTCAAATCAACATAGCGATGACTTATGTCATTTTGTGATCCTGTTTTTAAGGCTAAAATTAATAATCCAAGGAACAAGGGATTTAGTAAGCAGTTCTCTACACTGTACTGTTGATTGAAAGCATTCACAAAAATGCCATCTTGATTATCTTGGTTTTTTAAATCCCAATCTATAATACCGAAGCAACTTTTATTGCCATATTTGCGCATAGTTTGGGTGATATTTTTTACTTGAGAGCAATTAGCAATAGGATCGCCATTTTCATCCGTTCTTGAATCCCCTGAAGAAATAAAATTGAGAGAAATTTCTTTATTTAGGTAAGGATTTAAAATTTTATATATTGCATCGTAATATTTAACATCGTAAGGGCTTTCTACAAAAACCTGTTTGCGATTTTCATAATTAATACTTAAAGAAGGAACGCCGGCAGTTAAAACAGATAAAGCTTCGTCTTTGCTGCATTTTCTAATTCGCTGTTCCGAATTTTCAACTACGTAAATATCTGATTCATCTGCTAAAGCAACAGTACTTGGCGAATGAGTTGTAATGATGACTTTAATTCCTAAATCTTTTACAAAAACATCTTTTAAAATATTTAAGTATTGCTTAGACATGGATGGATGTAGTGAAGCATCTGTTTCATCTAACAATAATATTTTAGGTAATTGAGTTACATGGTCATTGTTATACAGTGCGAATGCTAATGCGATAAGAATTTTTTCTCCTGAAGATAGCTCAGAAATTTTGACTTCTGTTCCAATACCCTTTTTTACAAATTTAGGATCATAAGAAAGGTAAGGGCTATAGTCGTCTTCATGAGGAACTTTAAATTCATAAGCTATTTGCACTGAATCCAAAATTCCATTTATAACTTTCCATGGAGGATTTCCATATTTCTTAATAAAATCATTCTGATTAAGATAAGAAACGCTTTTATTCTTACGCTCTTTAAGAAACTCATTAAATAAATTTTCGAATTCAAGTTTTTGATAATTATAAAAAATGGTAGAGAAATTATGACTAAAAATATCATGTGTAGTTGGGTGATAACCATGAGGAATACTTTCTTTGAGCAATTTAGGATCTGTTATTCTCTTTGGGGATTTTTCAATAAAGGATTTAAGCTTTTGAAATTGTTTAGTGCCTAAATTTATATTTCCGTATATCGAGTTTGTAAATTTTTCCAATTCTTCAAGATTTTCAGGAAGCTTTTGATGTTGGTCTTGAAACTCAAAGATACGAGAATAACCAATAAACAAAGGGTCTTCTTCATGATGATGTGGATAATTACCATAATCCCTGTGAATTGGATTGAGGTCACTTACAGGTAATAATTTTTCAATGTATTTAATTTTATGAGGAGGAGTTAATACTCCAGCGGTGACAATATTGGAATGTCCATTAACAGCTGCTTGAAGTATCTGTGTTTTACCTACACCGTTAATCCCTGTCAAAATTACAAACTCAGGCAGTTCTTCAGTTTGAAATGGTTTTAATGATCTAAATTCAGATTCTAATTTATATTTCATAATTATCTTACAATAAAAAGCCTCTAAAATAATCAATTATTTTAGAGGCTTATGCAAGCTAATTAAGCATTACATATTCGGGTAATTTGGACCACCACCACCTTCCGGTGTTACCCATGTGATGTTCTGGGACGGATCCTTGATGTCACAGGTCTTGCAGTGCACACAGTTGGCTGCATTGATCTGGAAACGCTTGGAACCGTCATTATTTTCCATGATTTCATAGACACCCGCTGGGCAGTAACGCTGCGCAGGTTCATCCCATGTCGGTAGGTTGACTTCCACCGGAATGGACGGGTCAGTCAGTTTCAAATGCGCTGGCTGGTTTTCTTCATGGACCGTATTCGATACAAACACCGAAGACAGACGGTCAAAGGTCAGCTTGCCATCCGGCTTTGGATAGTTTGGCTTGAAGCTTTCAGCCGCCTGGGTTTTCAACGCAGCATGGTCCTGAACCAGATCATGCAAGGTGAAAGGCACTTTAAACACGTTCTGGTCGATAAAGTTAAAGGCACCACCGATCCATTGACCGAACTTGTGCATTGCCGGGCCAAAGTTACGCGAGTTGTATAACTCTTCTTTTAACCAGCTGTTGTTAAACTTGTCGGTATACGCGGTCAGTTCTTTCACGAAGAAATCTTCACCTTCCACTACACGCGCAACCGCCAGATCACCACCTTTTTCTACACCGGCAGCAATCGCTTCAAACACCGCTTCACCGCAGAGCATGCCGGATTTCATGGCAGTATGAGAACCTTTAATCTTGGCAAAGTTCAGGAAGCCTGCATCATCCCCAATTAACGAGCCACCCGGGAAGGTGAATTTTGGCAGCGAGTTAAAGCCACCTTTGGTCACGGCACGGGCACCATAAGAAATACGCTTACCGCCTTCCAGATACTGCTTGATTAAAGGATGGGTTTTCCAGCGCTGCATTTCCATAAATGGATACATGTGCGGGTTAGTGTAGGACAGATCCACGATCATGCCCAGGGTCACCTGGTTGTTCTCGGCGTGGTAGAGCCACCAGCCGCCTGAAGAACCGGTTTCAGAAAGCGGCCAGCCGGCACCATGCATCACCAGACCCGGTTTATGTTTGGCCGGATCGATTTCCCAGAGTTCTTTAATGCCGATACCGTAATGTTGTGGATCCGCATCCTTGTCTAGGTTGAACTTCTGGATTAAACGCTTACCTAAGTGACCACGACAGCCTTCAGCAAAAATGGTGTATTTGGCATGCAGTTCATAACCTGGAGTAAAGTTATGCGTTGGTTCGCCATCTTTACCAATACCCATATCACCGGTTTGGATGCCTTTTACGCTACCATCTTCATGGTAAAGAATCTCAGAGGCTGCGAAGCCCGGGAAGATCGACACTTCCAGTTCTTCTGCTTTCTGGCCTAACCAGCGCACCACGTTGCCCAGTGAAATGACATAGTTGCCATCGTTATGCATGGTTTTAGGCACCATCCAGTGTGGCGCTTCCTGTGATTTTTCATCTGACAGCAGGAAGAAGGTTTTATCTTCAGTCACTGGGACATTTAGCGGGGCACCTTGTTCTTTCCAGTCCGGGAACAGCTCGTTCATGGCACGCGGTTCAAGTACCGCACCAGACAGAATATGTGCACCGACTTCGGAGCCTTTTTCTACGACACAAACGGACAAATCGTTTAAGTTGTTTTCAATTGCAAGTTGACGGATTTTGATCGCAGCAGAAAGACCCGCAGGGCCTGCGCCTACGATGACGACGTCAAACTCCATCGATTCACGTTCGATGTGTTCCATGTAGGACTCCTCATATTACTATTCGGTGGCAACCATAACCGGATGGTTGGGTGCTGCCATAAGTGTTCTTGGTTCCTAGACACAAAAATGCTGGTGTCTTTGATAATCTGGGCTAGTATAGTTTTAAAGCCGGTTTTAGCCAATTGGCTGAAACATATTATTTTTCCGTCATTAAGGTCTTCTTTTATGGATAAGCCAGTACCCAGCACAAATCCGACGAAAAAAGTAACTTATCCCGATGATAAAAATTTAATGGATATCGCACAATACTTAAAAGATGCACAGGGCAGTCACAAAAGGTCAATTCCCCCTTTGGAGCAATGGCAGCCAAAGCATTGTGGCGTCATGGATCTGAAGGTTTTAGCCAACGGCGAATGGTGGCACGAAGGTCAATTGATCAAGCGTCAGCCGATGATTGACCTGTTTGCAACGGTACTCTGGAAAGAAAACGATAAATTCTATCTAAAAACACCGGTAGAAATGATTGAAATTGAAGTTGAAGATGAACCTTTATTTGTCAATCAGGTCGATCAGGTTGAAATTAATGGAAGGATTTATCTGCAACTGGGCACGACCACGCAAGACCTGATTGTTGTCGATGCTGAACATCCGATCTTCATGCGTGAATATAAAGGCGAACTACGGCCTTATGTGCATGTGCGTTTCGGGATCAATGCCCTGATCCAGCGTGCTGCATTTTTACATCTGGTCGAGATGGGAGAGCTTGATGAAAATCCGGCAGGCGAAACCGTTTTAAGTCTGAAAAGTGGTGATTTAGACTTGCATTTGAGCACATGAGGTTTAAGCTTGATCGCTAGAAATTTCAAACAAGCCACCTGCAACGTTATGAGCGCTATTCAACCAATTTCCCAGCTATTAGACCCGATGCCCAATGCCACGGCAGATGCGCCGATTGGTATTTTTGACTCAGGCGTAGGCGGCTTGTCAGTCGCCCTGGAAATTGCCCGCCATTTGCCCAATGAGCGCTTTGTCTATTATGCGGATACTGCGCATGTGCCTTATGGCCCGAGAGATGATCAGGAAATTCGTGCCCTGACGGCCCAGGCGATTGAATGGCTGTATCGTCAAGGTTGTAAAGTTGCGGTGGTGGCGTGCAATACTGCTTCCGCTTTTAGTCTGGATTATTTGCGTTACTATTATGGTGAAAACTTTCCGATTATCGGTTTAGTACCCGCGCTTAAACCAGCAGTCTTGAATACCCAGTCGAAAACTGTGGCGGTATTGGCCACGCCCGCGACCTTCCGCGGCCAGCTGATTAAAGATGTGATTTCCCGTTTTGCCGAACCGGCTCAAGTCAAAGTCCTGCCTGTGACCAGTCTGGATCTGGTGCCTTTTGTTGAGGCTGGAGAGCAGATGAGTGCAGCCTGTTTGCAGACATTAAAAGAGATTTTACAACCAGTTGTGGATCAAGGCGCTGATTATTTAGTATTAGGATGTACACATTACCCCTTCCTAAAATCGTCAATTCAGTATATTTTTGGTCAAAAGCTGACATTAATTGACTCAGGATTCGCGGTTGCAAGACAAACGGCCCGAATTTTAATTAAAAATGGGTTGTTATTTGAGCATGAGTCTAAAGAAAGCGTGAAAATTGAATTGGTGGTGAGTGGGCAGAATGCTGAACAGCTCCGACCGATTTTGCAGCATCTGATTCCGGCCGATTTAAAATGGCAGGTCAGTAATATGAGTGCAGTTTAAAACTCATTTTTATAATTTAAGAAGAAAGATATTTTGATTGTGGGGTGGCCATATTGGGTAAAGAAGCATGTGATGATGCATTTTTTACCCAAATGTACAGGAGAAGAGGATAGCCCATGCTGGATAAACGGTACCAAGTGTTCATCTCAACCTCTGGGGCAGAAATGCAACCGGAGCGTATCATTCTGTCTCAAACACTGGTAGGAATGGGGTTTTTCTCGTGGGGACTGGAACAGCGTACACCGCTGAATACTGCATTTGCACGCCGCCAGATTGATGACTGTGATTATGTCGTGATTCTGCTGGGAAGCCAGTATGGAGAGCAGTCGGTATCGGGTGTTGGCTATATGCATCTCGAATATATTTATGCAGTGACCAAGCAAAAACCGATTATTGTGTTTATGCATGATGATCCGGCATCACGTGAAAGTGCATTGCATGATGCCAAACCGGAATTACAGGAAAAATTCAAGGAATTCCGTCAACTGTTACAGCAGGAAGTCGATCAGGTCTTTACTTACCGTAGCCTGCGCGATCTGGAAATGGCAGTGCGTTTTAACATGTCACAAATGCTGGAGCGCTATCCGGTGACCGGCTGGGTACGCCCGCAAAATACCCAAGCCCTGCATGACGAGATTGACCAGCTTAAAGCGAAAGTCGCGCAACTGGAACGTGATGGCGGAACAGCTCAGCTCGATCCATTCTTAAGCCTGCCCAAAGTGGCGATGCATGAAATTTTTTCTTTTGAATACCGGATGCATGCCTATCAGGATGGTAACTTCAAGGAAATCAAAGTCCAGAAAAAACTCACCTGGGCACAATTGTTGGCATTGCTGGGCTCAACCTTTGTCAATCCCACACCCGAAGAGTTTTTCTCAAAGCGCATGAATGAATATCTGAATGAAACCGGCCTGCCGGATGCGCGGGTGCAGATGCCACGAGCGCATGCTGTCGCGCGTGCCCAGATGAATATTCGTGCCTTGCATAGTTTAAAAATTCAAATGCGCCAGAATGACTGGATTGTGCCATCCGGTCGTGATGACCGCCAGCGCATGCTGTGGCAGATTACCCCAAAAGCGCAAAAGTTGCTGGACAGCAGCTTGCTGGATTTAGATCGCACTTTTCAATATAAGTCAGCGTATTAATCCATAGAGAGAATAAATAAAAAGCTGTTAAAGTACAGGGGTTGATATCCTGACGGACGAACTGAATGTATTCTCCTGCTAAAGCGAAAGTGACGATTATATTGGCAAACTTGGGCACACCAGATGAGCCTACGATTCCTGCGGTACGCCGTTTTCTCAAGCAGTTTTTATCCGACCAGCGTGTAATTGAGATTCCTAAACCGATTTGGCAAATCATTCTGCGCTTATTCATTTTGCCCTTCCGTCCAAAGCGGGTATCACAGGCCTATGCGCAGGTATGGGGACAGGATTCGCCGATGCGTGAAATTCTGTTTGAGCAGGTCGCAGCAGTCAAGACGCATCTCACCCAGCTGTATCCGCAGTTTGAGCTGAATGTGGTACCCGCCATGACCTATGGCAATCCCAACATTCAGGATGTCTTGGCACAAGTCTCCGCGCAGCCACAGGAACACGTAATTCTATTTCCCCTGTTTCCCCAATATTCAGCCACGTCGACCGCACCTCTATACGATGCGGTGGCGAAATGGGTGGTTAAACAGCGTAATTTACCCGGTTTGACAGTGATCCGGGATTATTATCAACATCCTTTATTTATCCAGTCGTTGGCTCAAAGTGTACGTGATTATCAGGCAATTCATGGTCAACCAGAGAAATTATTGATGTCTTTCCACGGCATTCCACAGCCTTATGCTGATAAAGGCGATCCTTATGCCGACCGTTGCCGCATCACGGGTAAATTGGTGGCGGAAGCACTAGGTTTAAATGAAGATCAATATGCGATCAGCTTTCAGTCGCGGTTTGGCAAACAGGAGTGGATCAAGCCCTATACCGATGTTTTGCTCGAAGATTGGGCCAAGCAAGGGGTGAAATCAATTCAGGTGATGAGTCCGGCATTTTCCGCGGACTGTCTGGAAACGCTTGAAGAGCTGGCAATCGAAAATGCCGAGACATTTAAAGCACTCGGCGGTGAAAGCTATAGTTATATTCCTGCTTTAAATAGCCGTGAAGATCATTTGCGATTGCTCAATAGTCTGCTACAGGCTAATCTGGATGCATTGACACAGACACTTGCTCATTAACTTGCCCGAGGTTTTTCACCCCATGTTACAAGTCAAAATTGTTCCGGTTACTGCATTTCAGCAAAACTGTTCCATCATTTGGGATACGGACACCAAAGAAGCCATTTTGATTGATGCAGGGGGCGAACCTGAGAAACTGAAGGCTGAAGTTGAAGTACTGGGTTTAACAGTTAAAGCCTTGTGGTTGACCCATGGTCATCTGGACCATGCGGGTGCTGTGGGCGCGTTAAAAAAGGCTTGGGATGTGCCGGTAATCGGACCGCATAAGGAAGATGCATTCTGGCTTGACATGATTCAGGAAGTTTCTGCACGTTATGGTTTTCCGATTCCGGAAAAAGTCGAAGTGACCCAGTGGCTGGAAGGTGGTGAAGTTCTCACACTCGGCAATGAAGAATTTGAAGTGCGTTTTGCCCCAGGACATACGCCGGGTCACGTGATGTTCTATAACAAAAATTATGACTTGTTATGGACAGGTGATGTCTTGTTCAAAGGCTCAATTGGCCGCACCGATTTCCCGCGTGGCAATCATCAGCAGCTCATAGATTCAATTCAGCGTGAATGTTTCAGCCTGCCAGATGAAACTCGATTTATTTCAGGACATGGTCCGATCAGCACCATTGGTTTTGAAAAGCAGCATAATCCTTTTGTTGCAGGTAAAGCGGGTTAAAAGCGTAAATAAAAGACCAATATAGTTTGGTCTTTTATTTTTATTCTGAAAAGGGATTATTGCGAAGTTGTCGCGTTTGCATGTGTATGAGCCAAGCGGCAAAAGCAAAAAGCACACCCAATACAATAAATAAACTATCTTGTTGGAAAATGCCGACTCCCAACGAAAGAAGTGCGAGTAGACCAACCCCAATTAATATGACTCTTAAAATAATATAACCCATATTATTGCTCTAAAAATAATGTGAAAATTTAGAGTAGAACAATAATACTAAGGCTTTATGAAAGATGTTAGTTCGTGTTGCTTTATCTAAGTAATTTTATAAAATTCATATGATTTATTTAGGGTGTGTTGACACTTTTAGTTTAAAAAAATAGCGAAGTAGTAAAATCAAATCGCCAAACCCAATTTTACTATTCGCTATGCCTCGTACCATGCTGACAGATCAACACTGGCAAAAGTTGAAAGTTATTCTGCGTAATTTATCCATTCACCACAACTCAAATTTACGCAATTTTATTGAAGCTATTCTCTATAGAATTAGAACAGGCTGTCCGTGGCGAGATATTCCTTGCTGTTTTGGTCATTCAAACTCTATTTTCAAACGTTTTAATCGTTGGTCAAGCAGCGGTAAGTTACTTAGATTATTCAA
>NZ_JALGQY010000065.1:0-3202 GCF_022809915.1 Acinetobacter lwoffii
CATTTACTTTGAAGGTCGATTAGATGATATAATTAAAATCTAGTCAAATTTACTGACACAGAATTTTGAACGCCCTCTTATAGCTCAAATGGAAAGGAGTGTTTCATGATGAAACAACAATTACAACAAATCCTCAATCCTATCTTGGATCAGGTTGTACAAGGAGACCGTCCTGTAGCAGGTGTTGTCGCAGGCGTTACCAATCAAGAAGAAACGATCTATCTTAATCATGCTGGTGAGCGTGATATTTCTACACACACTGCGATGACCGATGATAGTGTATTTGCAATTTTTTCAACCACCAAAGCGATCACCACCACAATTGCCTTACAACAGTATGAAAAAGGTTTATTAGATCTGGATGCGCCTGCTAAAGAATATGTCCCAGAAATTAGTGATCTTCAAGTACTTCATGGTTTTGATGCTCAAGGTAAACCAATTCTGCAACAGCCTAAGACGGATGTTACAACACGGATGTTGTTGTTACATACAGCAGGAATGGGATATGACTCTTCTAATCATGACTATCAGAAACTGACCTCTGAGCATGGTTATCCAAGTATTATTACTTCATCAAAAGCATCTTTACAGACTCCTTTTTTATTTGAACCAGGAACACAATGGGAATATGGCTCTAATATCGATTGGGCAGGATTAGTCACTGAAGCTATCGGAGGGAAACGTTTAGGGCAACTGATGCAAGAGCAACTCTTCAACCCATTGGGTATGCAAGATACAGCATTTGCCTTAACTCCTTCGATGCAACAACGTCGTGTCTCGATGCACCATCGTCAAGCAGATGGTGACTTAGTTGCAGATACTGATTTCATCTTACCGCAAGATCCAGAAGTACATATGGGTGGACATGGGCTGTATTCAACAGTCGATGATTATCTGAAATTCATCCGTTTATGGTTAAACCGTGGTGAAGTTAATGGGCAACGTCTACTGCAAGAAAGCACACTTGAGCTAGCACTTAATAATGGTCTGGCCGATATTGCCATGAAAAATTTACCTGGTGCAATTCCTGCCTTATCGAATGATGTAAATATTTATCCTGAAGCGAAAAAAGGTTGGACGCTTGGATTTATGATCAATGAGGAAAAAACATCTTCAGATCGCCCTGCAGGCACTGTGGGTTGGTGTGGTTTGGCCAATCTTTATTATTGGATCGATATTAAAAATAATATTGGTGGGTATTGGGCAACTCAAACGCTCCCATTTTTTGATCCTACTGCTTATAACGGCTTTTTGGCTTTTGAAAAAGCAGTCAACACACTCACACATTAAGGATCAGGGTTGTTCCCTAAGACATCATTTGGCTTAGGGATATCTTTCACTATATAAAAATTTATTCAGTCAATTGCATCGTAATTCTGATGTTAGACAAGGAACAGCTATGAAAAGAAAACATTCGTTGGCAGTAAGCCTTCTAGGATTATTATATCTACAAAATGTATATGCCGTTGATTTAGATGCGGGTGACTATGATTATGCGCCAAGTGGCACCAATCTAGCCATGCTTTATTATCAACATGCAACAAGAGATTCTCTCTATACAGGTAGTAATAAGACTTCTGATCATGTCGATTTAACCTCTGATATTGGTATTGCACGTTATGTTCACTATATGGACGTTGCAGGTCTGCATATTGCTCCTCAAATCTTGATCCCATTTTGACGCTTAGATGCTGGAAAAGATCTTTCAGCACTTGGAAGTAATAGTGGTCTTGGTGATATTATTCTGGCAAATACCTTTTTTGTTTATCATGATAAAGATACCAAGTCTACGTTTGGGATTACTCCTTATCTTTACTTGCCTACAGGTCAATACTCAAAAAATGATTCCCTGAATATTGGCGAAAATCGGGTCAAATTTACGCTTCAAGGTGCATATACTACCCAACTGGCTGAGCGTTTAAACTGGGACGTAGCAGGCGATTTTACCTTGTATGGCAAAAATGATGATATTACTGGAGGGGGAAGCTTAAAACAGGATTTAGGATTTCAATTTCAAACTAACGCCCGATATCGCTTGACCGATATGGCTGATTTGCGTGCTGGATTATCGTATAGCGATGCAGGTGATACTAAACAAAATGGCATTACGACCGATTCAACTAAGCAAACTAAATTTTGGGTAGGTACAGGAATTTCACCAACGCCTACTACACAAGTTATTTTAAATTATGGCCGTGATCTAAAAGTGGAAAATGGTTTTAAGGAAGATAATCGTATCAATCTCAGATTAATGAAAGTATTTTAATATAAAAATTGATACTAGATTTTAGCTAGTATCAATCACTCAATTTAACATAATGGCGCTTATACGCAATACACTTGTATATTAATATAAATATCAATCACTTAACAAAACAAGAAAAATCCAAAGATGCCCAAAAAGCCGATTTTGAAACAAGTCGGCTTTTTTATGTTCGATTCTGTAAGATTTTGCCAATAAAAAATGGAAGAACTTTGCAAAATTTACAATTTTGTATTAACATTTTTATATTAACAAAAAGCGATGCAACTATGGAAATTGAGTTTTCATGGGATGAGCATAAAGCAGATACAAACCTCAAAAAACATGGTGTAGCTTTCGAAGATGCAACCTTGGTTTTTTATGATGCCTATGCCGTCTTCAAACAGGATCGCTTTGAAAATGGTGAATATCGTTGGCAAGCGATAGGTCTCGTACACGGCCAGACAGTTTTATTAGTGGCTCATACTGTACAAGATCATAATGGGATTGATCATATCCGCATTATTTCGGCACGACAGGCAGAGAAAAAAGAGAGGAAACAATATGAGCAAAACCGTTACCTACAAAATGGATTTGAATAATCCTCCTGTTTTGTCTGAAGAACAAAAGGCAAGACTGGAAGCGTTAGCTAAACGTCCAGACAGTGAAATCGATTTTTCAGATATTCCTGAACTTGATGACAGCTTCTGGAAAAATGCTGTCCAGAATCCTTTCTATAAACCAACTAAGCAAGTGACGACTGTTCGTATTGATTCAGACGTTATGCAATGGTTAAAGGCTCAAGGTAAAGGTTATCAGACACGTATGAATAAAATTCTGCGTGATGCCATGCTGAATGAATTGAAAAATCATTCGTAAAAATGGGTAGTGTTCAAAAAACTGTGTCATTTCCTTAAACTGTTAAAAACAGGAATGATGCATTATGGCAACTACATTTGA
>NZ_JALGQY010000081.1:0-1270 GCF_022809915.1 Acinetobacter lwoffii
GTGCATCGGTCTGTAGCGAAAATAGGCCTGATGCTGCTCAGTGGTTTACTGGTCTATGCAGGAGGCATGCAGCTCTACCATGTCTGGAGTCAGGTACAGGTGGCCCATGTAGAATCACGGCTTGAATGGCAGAAGGTCAGTACAGCCGCACAATTGCGACAGGTTTTAGTTAAACATCCTGCACACCCGGTGGTGATTGATGTCTATGCAGACTGGTGTGTGGCCTGTCAACCGATTGAAAAGGAAGTGATTCCACGTAGTGATGTCCAAGCGGCTTTACAAAATGTGATTCGTATCAAATTAGACCTGACCCACTATCATCCAAGTCAGGATGAGCTGCTAAAAGAATGGCAAATCCTCGGTCCGCCCACCTTTATATTTTTAAATGCAGCACATCAGGAACAGCGCGAGTTGCGCTTGACAGGAACTTTTAGCGCAACACATTTGCTCGGTAAATTGCAGCAACTGCAAGGGGAACAACCATGATGATTTCAAGTGATGCGCTACATCTGGGACCTTTGATGTTGCCCTGGACACTCATAATTGTTGCCACTGGCTTGATGCTGTTATCTGCCGTGCTGTTTGGATTAGCCAGAAAGTATTCATGGTCTAAACGGCTGCTTGGACAAAGTCAGGATTTGCTCTGGAGCAGTTTTTTGCTGGGGATGCTGGGTGCGCGTCTTGTTTTCGTCCTGCTTAATGCCGAGCTGTATTTTGCAGCACCCATCGACATACTGAAAATCCAGGACAAAGGTTTCCATTTATGGGGAGGGGTGCTGATTGGTGCTTTGTGGTATGTCATTCGAAACAGACAGTTGCAGACCCGATTCAAAGCCATCTTGTTGATCATATTGGTACTCTGGATCGGGCTTTGGCTCGCGTTCAAATCCAGTCTAAAAACTGAAGCAGCGTTTCCTGATCTCGCCTTTGCTGGACTGGAACAGGAGCGTCTGGGTACAGACAAGGTTTCACTCAGCCAGTTCATTGGCCAGCCCACGGTAATTAATTTGTGGGCGAGCTGGTGTCCGCCGTGTCATCGCGAAATGCCGGTGTTGGCCAAAGCAGCCAAGCAACATCCTCAAGTGAATTTTGTCATGCTCAATCAGGGTGAGGAGGTTGAAACTGTAAATACCTATTTAAAAAAACATCAGTTTCAATTTAAACATGTCCTGCTGGATCCATATGGTGAACTCCCCCAGCAGCTGAATAGTTTTGGCCTGCCAACGACGCTGTTTTTTAATGCTCAAGGCCAGCTGGTCGAGCGGCATAT
>NZ_JALGQY010000022.1:0-55014 GCF_022809915.1 Acinetobacter lwoffii
CAATGAAAATAATTTCGATCAATCAACCAGTAAAAATCCACACAAGTTGTTCTTCATAATCTCTTAATGATCTTCTTAAAACCTCGTCAGTTTCAAGCTCCAACCCAATCACTTAACGTTTCGTTTCATGCATTGCGTTGGTGTGCTGCGTATTCTATACAGTTTCAAAACGAGCGCAAGGGCTTTTCTTAAAAATATTCAAAAAAACCAATCATGCGTTTATTTTTTAATCTAAAAGGCTATTTTTAACACTTTTTTGCGTTTTTCTAGCTAATTCCGCATGAAAAGTTTAAGCAAATGTTAATTTTCTAGCCTTGATCTCATAAAAAAAGATCACCTCAATGGTGATCTTTTTGATTCTTCATCAAAATATTTTAATTTGCCTGCTCAGCCAGCCAAGTCATAAATTTTTGACGCTCAGCTTTAGAAGCCTTTTGCCATAATTGAATCAGCTGCTGATCATTCTGGTCTGCTGACTGAGTATATACAGCTGCCGGTTGATGAACTGGTGTCGCAACTTGAGTCGTCATATCTAATTTTTTAGTCAACACGCGATTTCCAAACCATGGTTTCGCTGCATCTTTAGTGCCCGCCTGCTGGACTAAGAGCTGATTTTTCGCATCATATAGACCAATAATGGGCTGATCTTTATATTTTTGCGCTGCATCAAAATCTTTAGGCGCCTGAATGAGTGCTAAACGATAAGTTTCGCCATCTTTAAGGCTGGGTGTTTTTACCGTAACCACACCCGACTTTAAAATGTCATGTGAATTGTCTGAATGCTGGAAAAATTCGTTATAGCGTACACTGATCGCATTTACACCTGCATCCAAGCTATAAGTCTGATTAGAACGCAATAGACCCGAGTTCACCTCCTGATCATTTACGGCAACAATTTTTATTTCTTCAGGTACTGTGACGGTCACTGCCGAAAAAACTGATGTGCTAAACAGAAACACTGCTGCAGTTGCCGCAATACGTAAATCCATATCCTTTACTCATTTTTGGTTGTTTATTAAAAATTAGCCGCACTATGCCGCGTCTAAATGACAATCTTATGACAAAGGCTGGAGTGATACAGCCTGTGTTCTTAGCATTTATTTGGCTAAATATACCCCATCATATCCAAATACAACTCTAAGACATAAAAAAAGAAGCATCAAAATGCTTCTTTTTTTATGATCTAAAATCATTTATGCAAAAGTCTTAAAGCGCTCTGCATCATCCATAAAGGTTTTTTCACCTGCAGGAGCTTCAATCGAACCAAATACCAGTTGAGCACGAAGTTTCCAGTGAGATGGAATCTCGAAAGTTTGTGCAACTTCTTCATCAATAATTGGATTGTAGTGCTGCAATGAAGCACCGATATTTTTTTCTGCCAAAGCGGTCCAGGTTGCAAACTGTGCAATAGCGGAAGAATGCTCAGACCAGACCGGGAAGTTATCTGCATAGAGTGCAAACTGCTCTTGCATCGACTTCACCACATTCTGATCTTCATAAAACAGAGCGGTTCCATAACCTGCTGCAAAAGCATTGATCTTGCTATTGGTTGATTCAAATGCATCTGCTGAAACAAGGTCACGTAAAGTTTCACGTACAATATGCCAGAAAGTATCATGTGATTGACCAAATAAAATCACCACACGCGAGGTTTGCGAGTTAAAAGATGACGGACTGTGCTTCACCGCATCTTTAATGATTTTCTCAATTTCTGCTTGATCCAGATCTACATTTTTTCCAATTGAATAAATGCTACGACGTTGTTTGATTTGATCTAAAAATGCCATGAACCCACCTCTGTATATTTTGATTATTTGAAAATCGATAAAGTCATATTACGTGCTTTAAACACCCAAGACAGGTGCATTTCGATAACAATGTGTTTTATTTATAGAACAATCAGATTTAGATCTGGGTAGCGTATTTGTATCTAATTTTATCCGCAGCTTCCATGCTGTCACATATAAAGTGTTCTATAAACTTTTAATTAAATACTTTGAAACGATGCTGATCCGGTTTTTGTAATTTTGCTTCTACTGTTTGTTCAATTGACCCAAAGCAAAGTTGTGCGCGTAATAACCAGTTCTTTTCAATCTGAAAATGCTCTGCGACCCTTTCATCAATCAGTGGATTATAATGTTGCAAGAATGCTCCCAAACCAGAATCTGCCAGCGTCATCCACACAGCAAATTGCGCCATACCGGAAGTTTGTTCCGACCACGCTGGAAAATCCTCACTATTTAATGGCATTTTCTTTTGCAATTGTTGAATCACGGCTTGATCTTCATAAAACAAAACCGTGCCATAGGCAGCAGCACATTGATTCAACTTGATTTCCATCCCTTCGTAAATATATGCCGGCATATGCTGACGCTGTACCTGTTTCACAATTTCCCAGAATTGATGATGAGAATCTGCGAATAACACCACAATGCGCGTAGTTTGAGAATCATAAGCCGAAGGACAACTCCGCACTGCTTCCTGAATGATTTCGCCAAGATAAGCCTGACTAGAATGTACCCGCTTACCGAGTTGATCGATACTACGGCGCTTTTTCAATTGATCGACAAAAGTCAATTCTAAATCATCATTCAGTTTATTT
This sequence comes from Acinetobacter lwoffii, assembly GCF_022809915.1. Lineage (GTDB taxonomy): Bacteria > Pseudomonadota > Gammaproteobacteria > Pseudomonadales > Moraxellaceae > Acinetobacter > Acinetobacter lwoffii_M. Next base: position 2,603 of record NZ_JALGQY010000022.1, read on the forward strand.
TTTCTTGAAAATTTAAAATCCTTGGTTATATCGCTTGTTAATACCTGACCAATCTTATTTAGCAATGCCATTTTCTACCCCACAAAAAACAAGCCAAATCAGCTTAGAGAATCCCCTACAATTATAAGGCCTTTATTAAGATAGGCAGATTTAGTGGTGGTTTTACTGTCGGTTTTTACAACACTCGAACTGGCTAAAAAAAATAAACTCCGCACTTGGCGGAGTTTATGTGAAGCATTGCGCATTATTTATTTTTCAGTTTCAAATAATGCAGCAACAAAAGATTTGGCAGAGAATGGACGCAAGTCATCAATTTTTTCACCGACACCAATAAAGCGAATCGGCACATGAGTACGACTGGCGATATTAAACAGTACCCCACCTTTGGCAGTACCATCAAGTTTGGTAATAGTTAAGCCCGTCAAGCCTACCGCCTCATCAAACATCTCGACCTGATTAATAGCATTCTGACCAGTACCGGCATCGACCACCAACATCACTTCATGAGGTGCAGTGGCATCAATTTTCTGCATTACACGTTTTACTTTAGTCAATTCCTGCATCAAATGACCTTTGTTATGCAAACGGCCCGCTGTGTCTGCAATCAATACATCCACACCTTTGGCACGCGCACTTTCAAAAGCATCGAAAATCACTGAAGCTGAGTCAGCACCATGACCCTGAGCAACAACCGCAATATTATTACGCTCACCCCAGATCTGGAGCTGTTCAGTTGCAGCCGCACGGAAAGTATCGCCTGCTGCCAACATGACGGTCTTGCCTTCACCTTGCAGGCGCTTTGCCAACTTGCCAATGGTAGTCGTTTTACCGACACCATTCACACCCACCACCAGAATCACATAAGGCGATTTATTCGGATCAATATGCAGCGGTTTTACCCGTGGTGCCAATAAAGCCACCAGTTCTTCCTGAAGCGCTTTATAGAGTGAATGCGAATAGATCAAATCACCACGTGCCGTACGTTCAGTCAGGTTAGCGATAATGGTCTTGGTGGCTTCCACACCGATATCGGCCACCAGAAGCTGCTCTTCGACTTCTTCTAATAATTCATCATCAATTTCTTTACCACCGATCAGGATATTTACCATCCCATCGGCAAGGTTTTTACGGGTTTTGGTTAAACCCACTTTCATACGGCTAAAGAAGCCACCTTTCGCCGCAGAATCTTCATTTTCAGTTTCTGTTTCGACAGGTGCAGAAACTACAGCTGTTTCGCTTGGCGTTTCTACAATAGGCACATTGACCGCAGGTAAGCTCGGTAATGTGACATCATCATCTCCGATATCAGCATCAATCAAAAATTTGTTTTGCCCATTAGATTGCTGTTGCATGCCGAATCCTTGAAAAGCATTGCGTTAAAAACCCAGATTCTACCATAACTTGCCTGCTTTGCAGCTAGCAATGCAAATGCTGGACAAACATACCAAAAAGCTACAGCTCTCGGTTGCTTTCAAGCACACATTTATTAAAAATAACTCTAAATACAAATGCCTATTTCAGGAGATCTAGTGTTCATCACCTTTTTGACTATCTCCTCTTTCTCGCAAATGATCAAACAGACGCTTTATCTACTCAGCGCTGTCTTACTCAGTCTGACTTTTAGTACGGCTCAGGCACAAACCCGAAGCGAATTATCACGGACTACTTTTGAAACCACTTTAAGTAACGGTTTAAAAGTCATTATTCGGGAAGACCATCGTGCGCCCATGGTAATGACACAAATCTGGTACAAAGTCGGCAGCAGCGATGAATCTGGAAATATTCTGGGGGTATCACATGCGCTTGAACATATGATGTTTAAAGGTACTCACAAAGTTCCAAATGACGAATTTACCCGCCTGAGCCGGATTTATGGCGGCAGTATCAATGCAGCCACCTTCACCAATTACACCAATTATTATCAGCTTTATCCTAAGGCCTATTTTCCTATGGCCTTGGAACTCGAGTCTGACCGTATGAGCAATTTATTGCTACGGCAGCAGGACTTCGAACCAGAAATTAAAGTCGTCATGGAAGAACGGCGCCAGCGCACCGACGACAATCCGCGGGCGCAAGCCTTTGAACGGTTTAAATGGATCAGTTATCCGACCAGCCATTATCGCCAGCCGGTGATTGGGCACATGAAAACCCTGAATAATATTCAGTTGAATGATGTCAAAAAATGGTATCGGGACTGGTACAGTCCGAATAATGCCATTTTGGTGATTGTTGGAAATGTAGAATCTGAAGCTGCTTTGGCTCAGGTACAAAAATATTTTGCTGACATTCCCGCACGTCCAACACCAGCACGCAATGATGTACTGGAGTTTGAGCGTTTGGGTTATCGCCATATGGAAATTAATAGCAATGTTCAGGTGCCCAATCTGTACATGACCTGGAATGTAAAATCCCTCGGCACTGCAAAAAACCCCCAAGATGCGTATGCCTTGACCATTATTCGCAGTCTTTTGGACAGTGGCATTTCTTCGCGCCTGCAAGACCGATTGGTACGTGATCGTAAAATTCTGACCTCTGTCAGCGTTTCTTATGATCCCTATAATCGCGGCGACAGCCTGTTTGGTATTTCTGCCTTACCTGCGCCGGGCATCTCTTTGCAAGAAGCACAACAAGCAATTCAGGATGAAGTGGATTTACTTAAAACTACAGCGATGACCCAACAGGAAGTGGATCGTATCAGTACCCGCTTTATTTCCAATTTGATCTATAGCCAGGATGATATTGCCGGACAAGCCAAAATGATTGGAAATCTAGAGGTCAATGGCTTGAGTTATCGCCTGATGGATGAATTACCGAAACACTTTGAAAGTGTCAGCGTTCAGGATATCCAGCGTGTCGCAAACGCCTATTTTGTACGTGAAAATCTCAGCACGCTTTATCTCTCTCCTGAACAAAACACCCAGCAACGGGGATTATAATGCTTCAACTTCGTTCATTTTTGCTTATTTCAATTTTAAGTCTTAGCTCGGCTACCCATGCAGAAAACTATCTGGATCCCCAGCCTAACCAAAATGATAATCCGAGTCAGTTACAGTCTATCCCTTTGCTGCAAAGCTTAAAAAATATTAATCAGCAACGGGATTTTCAGGCGCCTTATATTCATGATCTAAACAATCGCTACAAAGTACGCACGCTGTTTGTTGAAACGCAAGATCTTCCCATGGTAGATATCCAGCTGACCTTTAATGCCGGTTCGGCCCGTGATCAGGAAATTGCCAAAGGCCTATATGGTCTATCCAATATGGCAGCCAAGTTGATGCGTGAAGGAACCGACAAATATAGCGCCAATCAGGTGGCGGAAGTTTTTGACCAAACCGGAGCACAATTCAGCGTACAAGCCTATCGGGATATGTTTGTGGTTCGTCTGCGTACGCTTTCAGACCCGGAAAAACTGGAACCCGCATTGGGCATGCTGATGGAGGTTCTCAAGAATGCATCATTTAAACCATCCAGCATTAATCTGGCTTTAAGCAATACCCAAGTGGGACAAAAACAGCTGCAGGAAAACCCAAGCCGACTGATGGATATCCGTTTTTATCGCGCTTTATATGGTCAGCACCCTTATGCAGAACCAATCAGCGGCACCCAAGGCAGCACCAAGAAAATTAATGCAGAATTATTGAAAAAATTTCGTGATCAGTTTTTGGTGGCGCAAAATATGAATATTGCCATTACTGGCAAACTCAGCCCGAAACAGGCACTCGAACTGTCTGAACGAATTGCCGGCAACTTACCTCAAGGGCAAAAAGCAGAAGCATTGCCACAGCCTGAAATTCAATCTGGTTTTGAAGTGGTACATCTACCCTATAACTCGTCTCAGGCGCATGTCACCTTTGGGCATTTAGGCCCAACCCGCTTTACTGAAGATAAACTGGCTTTAGAAGTCGCCAATCGCATGTTTGGCGGTAGCGGATTTAATGCAGTATTGATGCAGGAACTACGGGTGAAACGTGGTTTTACTTATGGCGCTTATAGTTCATTGAGCTTTAGTCAGGCACCCGGCGTATTCAGCTTTAAGTATTCCACGCGTCAGGATCAACTGCTAGACAGCATTCAGGTCGCACATCAAGCATTTATCCACTTTGTCAGCCAACCTATTGATACTCAGCGTCTGGAAGAAACCAAAGCAGGCATGTTACGTGCTTTTCCTAATAATTACAGCAGTAATGCCACCATTAATGCCCAGCTAGGCAATATGGGTTTTTATAGTGAGCAAACTGATTATTTATCCAGTTATCCAGAACGCTTGGCTAAAATCACAGCGGCAGATGTACAAAATGCAGTGCGCAAGCATTTTCATCCTGATCGCTTAACCCTAGTCGTCGTCAACAAAGAACTGGATCAAAATGCCTTGAAAATGCGTTTGGAGCGAAATTTAATGGATGCCAATTATTACTTACCAACAAACCCTATGCCTAAGGCATCTCCACAGAGACCGGCGGAAGCTGACGTGCCCGAAGTGATTCCTGCTGATAAGCCTGCATCAATTTAAGATATTGCCCACGACGGATATGCTGCTGCTCTAATAAAGCGAGTGCCATATCCTGAGTTTGGGGAAGGTTTTGCTGTTTAGACAGTTGTTGAATCTGGGTGACTTGAGCAATGCTCAACGGACGATATAGAGCAAATGCGGCTAAAAGTAGAATGATCGCAATAATAAAAATAACCACACTGTTATAAATCTGTTCCAGTTTGATTCTGCTGAAAAATTGGCTTAGTTTTTCTGTATCTATAGACATACACTACCTCAGGTTAGAGGTAGTGTATGGTCGCAGTTACATAAGTTCAAGTCAGCGCACTGAATATTCATAAGAGCTGAATCCTGCTATTTCGAGGACTAATTCATGATTCTGGTAATAATTGTTGAATACAGCACCAATGCAACAACAAGCAATACCAGTGCAATTGCAAATTTACTTAAACCCGCTTCTGCTTCAGGCGGATGCAGACGATCCTCATCTGCAATGCGGACCAGCTCACCATTATAAAGCTTATAAAACTGCTCACGCTGGTTTTCATCCAGCGCACGGGTAAAGTCGTAGACTTCTTTACGTTGTGCCAGTCCATAATCACCTAGATGGGTATGTTTACTGAATATAGCTTGATCGAGTTTTTTACGATGCAAATCGGCAAGTTCCATAATTTGACCTGCAGTCGGAGGCATATCAAATTTCACACCATCTAAAGTTCTTGTCATCATGGCCTTCTCCTTATTGTTTGCTATCCATTTACAATGTAGCTTAATAATATTTATAGTTGTGTATAGTTTAATCAGTTAAACTATAACTTAAGTAAACAAATAAAATCGAATAGTTGACTTTTCCATTATTTTGTAATATTAGTTTAACAATACTAATTTATATTTGTATTTAGACTAAATAGTCTATCCTGTAATCATAATTAAAATTAAGGAGTTTTTATATGATACAACAACTCTCTCAACACGATCTGGAACATCTGTACGCAGATGCCGTGAATACCATTCAATCTCAAATGAACTTTGCTGATGCAGTAAAACAGCTTGAAGAAGCCGCTCGTGCTGGCCATGGTAAAGCAGCGCTTTTTTTAGCAGAACTTTATTATCAAGGTTTCCGTGTAGAACGAGATTCACTCAAAGCCCAGTACTGGCAGAACATGGCCACCATGCAAGCATAAAGAAACGTCACCTAGGTGGCGTTTTTTTATGCCCTTTTTTCAATAAGTAGCAATCAATACATATTTTCTTACGAATCCTTGCAAAGCTGAAACAGTAATTTCATATAAAGTTTCTAGAATAGAGCCTGAACTCCAATAGCACTTTATTCTAATGAAACCACGAAAAATTATTCAATTTGATCCGATCTGCAAAAACTTTCTGTTAAAGATCACGATGCTTAAATCTTTGATGAATTGTGGCGAGCTATGGGGCGCATATCACCAAGGCTGGGCGATGATGCGTGACCAGGAAGACTGCATCTTCCCATTCTGGCTCAATCCGCTGGATGCTAAAAATTATGCCCAGCAGCATTGGCCGGATTACATCCCGCGTAAAATCAATTCTGAAGATTTTGAAAATGCATTATTGCCGACCCTGTCGCGACTGAATGTTACGCCAGCCCTGTTCAACACCAATGGAACCAAACTCAAACTGACTGCTGCACAGATGCGTCATCTGTTTTTTTCGCAACAAAGACTGCACATTGCTTAAATAACATGCTATTTATAAAGACTAAAACCTAAACACTTAGAGATGTTCAGGTTGAATACATACTCTAGGATTAATAATAAATTGACCAATAAGGATGATTAAGCATGACCAATGTGGCACAGGTGCTCAGTGAAAAAATGCATCAAGCTATTTATACCATCCGTCCAGATTCTACTGTTTTAGAAGCCATCACCTTGATGGCGGATAAAGGAATCGGGGCGCTTGTGGTAACCCATGAAGACAATGTGGTGGGGATTTTGTCAGAGCGGGATTACACGCGTAAGATCGCCCTGATGCAAAGAACCTCATTCGACACCACTGTTAATGAGATCATGACCTCTAAAGTGATTACCGTAAATACAGCTACTAGCGTAGAAGACTGTTTATCTTTGATGACTGAACGCCACCTACGCCACTTACCCGTGGTCGAACATGAAAAACTGATCGGTCTGATTTCAATTGGGGATTTGGTCAAAGCGGCCATGGATGACCAACGCAAATTGATTGAACAGTTACAGCAATATATCTCAGGTTAAAACATCATCTAGCTTTCTCTAAGGCATTTGAAGATCACTTAAGTGACACCAAGATAAAGTTTTATATCTGATCCATAAAAAATCCCGGTATGTGTACCGGGATTTTTTATATGAACATTCTGAATAAAATCAGTTTAGACCTAATTTTTCTGCGACGTAATCTGAGTCTTTATCACCACGACCCGATAAGTTCACTACAATCTTGGTATCTTTTGGCAGTTTCCCTGCTTCACGAATGGCCCAAGCCACCGCATGCGAACTTTCTAATGCAGGTACAATGCCTTCTAAGCGTGACAGTGTCATGAATGCATCCAGACATTCCTGATCAGTTGCTGTAGTGTACTCTACCCGGCCCAAATCTTTCAGCAAGCTATGCTGCGGCCCCACACCCGGATAATCCAGACCAGAAGCAATTGAATGCACTGGCAATGGCTCGCCCTGTTCATCTTCTAGCACATAACAGGCCATACCATGTAACTGGCTCGGTTTACCTAAGGTCAAAGTAGCTGAATGCATATCGGTATCTAAACCATGACCTGCCGGCTCAACGCCAACCAGTTTCACATCTGGTTCATTTAAAAATGCAGTGAATGCGCCAACTGAATTGGAACCCCCACCGACACAGGCAACAACATAGTCAGGATTTGCACCAAAACGCTCATTGGCCTGAACTTTAATCTCATCACCAATAATCGACTGGAAATCACGTACCATCATCGGGAATGGGTGCGGCCCGACTACCGAACCAATGGCATAGATGTAGTTTTTCGGGTCTTTTAAATATTCTTCAAAAGCACTGTCGACTGCATCTTTGAGTGTGGCTGTACCGCGAGTCACAGAAATCAGCTTGGCACCCAGAATTTTCATCTTGACGACGTTTGGATGCTCTTTTTCAATATCTACTTGCCCCATATGAATTTCACATGGGATACCCACCAAGGCACATGCAGTTGCCAAAGCAACACCATGCTGGCCGGCACCGGTTTCTGCAATGACTTTGGTCTTGCCCATATATTTCGCAAGTAAAGCTTCACCCAGACAATGATTGATCTTGTGCGCCCCGGTATGGTTCAGATCTTCACGTTTCAGATAAATCTGCGCCCCGCCAAGCTGTTCAGAAAGACGTTTGGCATGAAATAAAGGACTTGGGCGACCGACATAATGGGCAAACAGATCTTTCAATTCATTCTGAAACTCTTCAGTCTGACGAATTTCCTGATAGGCCACATTAATATCATCCATGGCCTGTTTCAGATCGGGTGGAATAAACTGACCGCCATACTGACCAAAAAAACCATCTTCATTCGGTAACGCAATACCATTAATTTGATGAGCCATAATCATGCCTGAAATTTTAAATAAGAGATAATGAGTGACTTTATACTAGAATAATTTGTTTTAAAGCACTAATAACTATAGCTAAAGTCACTTATAGATAAATGGAATTAACGCGCCAGATATTTGGTCATGTCTTCAATGCCTTTCAGCGTCATTGGAAACATATGATTTTCAAATATCTGCTGGATCAGACCAATGGTATGGGTGTAATGCCAGTATTTTTCTTCTTCCGGATTCAGCCAAGCAGTTTTATCAAAATGCTGACGCAGACGCTGTAACCAGACCTGTCCAGCTTCATCATTCATATATTCAACCGAACCACCGACAGAATTCAGCTCATACGGCGCCATACTGGCATCTCCGACCACAATCACGCGGTAATCACGGCCATAGGTATTGAACAAATCCCAGGTATTGATGCGTGAACTGGAACGACGGATATTGTCTTTCCAGACATAGTCATAGAGACAGTTATGGAAATAGAAATATTCCAGGGTCTTGAATTCGGTTTTCGCCGCACTGAACAGCTTTTCACACTGGGCAATATGCGCATCCATCGAACCACCGACATCGAACAGCATTAAAACTTTAATACGGTTACGACGCTCGGGCACCAGTTGCACATCCAGAATGCCCTGCTTGGCCGTTTCACGAATCGTACCATCAATATCCAGCTCTTCGGCTGCACCCTGACGGGCAAACTTACGCAAACGGCGCAATGCCATCTGCATCTGACGGCTACCCAAAATCTGTTCATCATCCAGATTGCGGTATTGACGCTGCTCCCAGACTTTCACCGCAGAACGCTTACGCCCCGGCCCGCCAATACGCACACCTTCGGGATGATCGCCATAGGCACCAAAGGGTGAAGTGCCACCGGTACCAACCATCTTGTTACCGCCCTGATGTTTTTTATGCTGTTCGCGCAGACGCTCTTCCAGCATTTTCATCAGTTCTTCCAGCGATCCGGCCTTTTTCAGCTCTTCGCGCTGCTCCGGGGTCAGATGCTTCTCGAGCAATTCGAGATCGAACCAGTCTTTGGGCAGCTTATGCACCTGATTTAGCAAGTCATCCAGATCAAAGGTCGCGATACCATCAAAATAGTCTTTCATGGCGCGATCGAACTTGTCGAAATAGCGCTCGTCTTTGACCATTACAGTTTTGGCCAGCTGATAGAACTCGTCCTGATCGGCAAAGACCAGACCTGCAGCAACTGCCTGATTCAGGTCAATCAATTCGCGGGTCGATACCGGTACACCGTATTTGCGTAAGGTATAAAACAGTCGCACAAACATGCGTGTTTCTCCCTTAACGACGTGACATAAATGCTAGACGTTCGAGCAACTGCACATCTTGCTCATTCTTGATTAATGCACCATACAAAGGTGGAATTGCTTTAGATTTATCAGTATTGCGCAGAATATCTTCCGGCATATCATCTGCCATCAGCAAGCTGAGCCAATCAATCAATTCAGATGTTGAAGGTGGTTTTTTCAAACCTGGAATCTGGCGCAATTTAAAGAAAACCTGTAAGGCTTCATTCACCAGTGTGGTCGAGATATTGGCAAAATGCACATCAATGATTTCACGCATGGTGGCTTCATCTGGGAATTCGATGTAATGGAAGAAGCAACGACGCAGGAAAGCATCTGGCAATTCTTTTTCATTATTTGAGGTAATGATCACGATTGGGCGCTGAGTTGCCGTAATGGTCTCGCCAGTCTCGTACACATAGAACGACATTTTATCGAGTTCATGCAGCAAGTCATTTGGAAACTCGATGTCTGCCTTGTCAATTTCATCAATCAGCAGAACACAGCGTTCTTCACTGGTAAATGCTTCCCACAATTTGCCCGGCTTGATGTAGTTCTTGATGTCATAGACACGGTCATCACCCAACTGGCTATCGCGCAAGCGCGATACTGCATCATATTCATACAGACCTTGCTGTGCTTTGGTAGTAGACTTGATGTGCCAGGTGATCAGTTCCAAACCCAGACTTCCTGCAACTTGCTCGGCCAGTAAAGTCTTACCTGTACCCGGCTCCCCTTTGACCAGCAACGGTTTTTGCAAACTGCGTGCAGCTTTCACCGCAAGTTTTAAACTGTCAGTCGCGATGTACTGATCGGTACCTGAAAATTGTTGAATATCAGCAGACATGATTGAACCTTATTTTTTACTTACAGCGGTGAACTTTTCTCGTGAACACGAATATTGCTTTTGTTCGACACATAAGTCGACCAGCAATAGCCAATCACAGATCCGATCCCAATGACAAATAAAATAAGTGACGCATTAATCCAAACCAGGGATTGCTCTTTGGTCAACACCCCAAATAACAGACCGAAGATCGCAGGTGCAATAGAAGCATTCGCCCCCTCAGATACCGTCGGTGTCAACAGAATGGCAAAGGCCACAATCCACAAAAAACCGCCCATAGGTTTAGGTAGACGTTTGGTTACGCCATACCAGCACCATAAAGCAATCAGGCTGCCGAGCAAATAAACTGCTACGGCAATGCTCTGTTCAGGAATTGAGTCTAATACAGCCACATAACCATTCATTTCACAACTCCTGAATTAACATTAAGCACCGCGTAAACCTTCTGGTGCGACCGCATTTGGATCAATCAAGCCTTCTGGTGGCATTTGCAGGAAGAAACCGCGGGTTTCAATAGAATCCATGACATGCAAGACATTGGCACGTGCCAGTTTACGTGATTCGCTTAATTCAAGATGCATGACAAAAGTCGCACGTCCAAATGCTGCCTGTACTGCTTCAGTCAATACGCTTAAAGGTTCGAATGTTTCAGCTTCGCTTTCATTCGCAGGACGCGCCACATACAGATACATTTCACTTTTTTTACTGGATTTGTAGATAGACACTTGCATATTTCAAACGACTTTTCTGGAAAAACAACCGCAAGGATACATCAAAAAAAAGACAGAAACATTAGCCACGTCTCATGCATCAGTCGTGATTTTGTATAATTGCTTTTTCTTTAACCAATCCTGTAGCTAATCACTCGCTGACTTTCATCTGGGTAGACAGATAAGATTCGTCCTGATGCAATACCTGAATCAGTGGCCGAGTTAATAACTCATAGCGCCACCCAAGCAGATAATCCGGCAGATCCTGCTCGTCCTTATGGAAAACCACATGTTGATACAAGGCATTCAGCCATTTCTTACGCATCAGGACTTCTTTCGGAATTGAAGTTTCATTGACTACATTCTGAATAATTGAATCAATTTTTTCACCAATATCTTTGGAAGAGTGGCGAATTGGACGTGCCAGACGTAAAGGCCAATTTGCCGGCTCCGGCAGGAATTTCAGTAAATCTAAAATGGTTTTACCATGCTCACGAACCACATTCGAACGAATGTCTTTCACATGACTCAGCTGGAAATTATTGCGCGGGAATTTTTCCACCAGATCAATCATGCTGGCATTTTTTAAAATGAAACTGCGTGGCTGATTCAGTGCTTTGGCAATCTGATCACGCCAGACCATTAATTGCTGCAATTGCATCAGCTGACGGCGTGAATGCCGGTAATTTCCGACATCCTGATACAACAAGGCAGTTGGGGTATCTTCGCCAATTTCCTGAGTCAGAAACCGGCAATCTTGCAAGGCAAAATCCAGCAGATCTTTCGAATCTAGATCCTGTTTAATTTTCTCTGACAGTTGCACCAGATAATGCACATCATTGGCAGCATAGAGCAACTGTTCGGAACTGAGTGGACGCGCCAACCAGTCAGAACGGGTCTGGTCTTTTTCGATATCGATTTCCAGCATCTGCTTCAGCGCATTTTGATAGCTGACTTGCAGACCATGCCCCAAAAATGACATGCCGACCTGGGTATCAAACACATTACTCAGCGATTTCTTCTGGGTATAGTGATAGATCAGATCGATATCTTCACTACAGGCATGAAAAATATTCTGCTGTGCGTTAAAAATTTTATTAAGGAACTCAGTCAGATCCAGCGTGGTTCCATCCAACAAATAGACCTTGTTGTCTACGTTAATCTGAAAAACACCCAGCTTAGGCCATAAGGTATCAACCTTGATAAACTCGGTATCCAGCCCATACACTGAATTCTGATCCATCAGCTTCAGTACATGAGTTAAGTCGTTTTGATGTTGAATAAATTGAAACATAGAACTGAGTCTAAGATTAGATTCTCGATAGATCCATATTAACTAATCTATAGAATTTTTGTATAAAAAATAACGCCAATTCTGCCCTATTTCCTAAAAAATGGCGCTTACTTATCAGGTTTTATATTCTAATTAATATCTTTTTTATATTAAAACTAACAAGATATTTAAGCTTAACTTACTTCATGCGCATCCGGTTATGTACTGCCTGACTCAAGGTATGACTATCGACATATTCCAGCTCACCACCTTGCGGTACGCCCTGGGCAATTCGGGTCATCTGGATCGGCAAATATTTACTGGCCTCAACCAGATAATGCGCCGTGGCCTGTCCTTCTACCGTGGCATTGGTCGCCAGAATCACTTCTTTCACCTGACCATTGGCCAAACGATGCAATAAGTAGGGAATACCGATTTCTTCTGGTCCAATACCATCGAGTGGTGACAGATGCCCGCCCAATACATGATATTTACCTCTGAAGCTGCCACTTTGCTCAATCGCCATGACATCTGCAGGTGATTCCACTACACAGAGCAACTCATCATCGCGATCCAGCGAAGTACAGATATTGCAGACTTCATCTTCGGTCAGAGAATGACAAACTGAACATTCATGAATGTGATTGGTGGCTTCAGTCAGTGCATGTGCCAGACCAATAGCACCCTCACGATTTTTCATGATCATATGCAATGCCATACGTTGAGCCGATTTCGGCCCAACGCTTGGCAAAATGCGTAATGCTTGAACGAGTTGATCAAAACGATCACTAAACATTGCGCATTCTTCCTTAGAACATACCTGCAAGACCAGGCGGTAAACCCATACCTGAGTTCGCTGCTTTCATTCTTTCGTCAGATACCACTTCTGCCTGACGTGCTGCATCATTCATTGCTGCTGCAATCAGGTCTTCGATCATGTCTGGATCATCCTGAAGTAATTCAGGATTGATTTCGATACGCTTCACTACGTTACGGCAAGTCATGGTTACTTTCACCAGACCGCCACCCGCCTCGGCATGCACTTCAGTTTGCGCAAGCTCTTCTTTGGCTTTTTTTACGTTGTTTTCAACTTCTTTCTGCATGCGCTGAGCTTGCTGCATCAACATGTTAATGTTCATAAATATCTCCGAACATAAATTTATAAAATTAAATCAGGTCTAAACCGCGACGAATATCCTGGATAATATCACCAATCTCTTCCAAACCAACAGATACGCGAATCAAACCTTCGCGAATACCGGCAGCTTCTTTGGCTTCAGGCGACAATTTACCATGTGTCGTGGTTGCCGGATGGGTGATGGTCGATTTCACATCGCCCAAATTACCGGTAATCGAGATAAACTGGGTATTATCGATGACAGTCCATGCTTCCTCACGGCCACCTTTCACTTCAAAAGACACAATACCGCCAAAACCGCTCTGCTGTTTGGCTGCCAGTTCATGACCGACATGTTCAGGCAAGCCCGCATAATATACTTTTTCCACTTTTGGATGCTGGTTCAAAAATTCAGCCAATTGCTGTGCACTTGCTGAATGTTCACGCATACGCAAACGTAGTGTCTCCAAGCCTTTTAGAAAAACCCAGGCATTGAATGGGCTCATTGACGGGCCGGTGGTACGGACATAGCCGAAGATTTCTTCCAGCAGCTTATGATTACCTACCACTGCACCACCCAAGGCACGGCCCTGACCATCCAGATATTTAGTCGCAGAATACACCACCAGGTCTGCACCAAATTTGATTGGTTGTTGTAACACCGGTGTACAAAAGCTGTTATCAATCGCCAATAAAGCATCATTGGCATGCGCAATATCGGCGAGTCCCTGTATATCAGCTACTTCTGCTAAAGGATTGGATGGAGATTCAACAAAGAGAATTTTAGTTTCAGGCTTGATGGCATTTTTCCATGCATCAAGATCAGTCAAATCGACGAAATCAACACTGACACCAAATTTTGCGACATATTTTTCAAACATGGAAACCGTAGAACCGAAGACTGCACGTGAACAAATCACATGATCACCGGCTTTTAAGAATGCCATCATCACTGCCATAATGGCTGCCATACCCGAACTGGTGGCGACGGCGCGCTCTGCACCTTCAAGTGCAGCTAGACGCTTTTCAAACATGGCAACGGTCGGATTGGTAAAGCGAGAATAGATATTGCCCGGTTCCTGGCCTGAGAATTTAGCTGCGGCTTCTGCAGCATTTTCATACACAAAAGACGATGTTAGAAAAATCGGTTCGCCATGCTCACCTTCAAAAGTGCGGGTATGACCGGTACGAATGGCTAAAGTTTCTAATTGGTAAGAAATATCGTCTTGCTGGCTCATCGCTTTACCTCAGCCCTCAGGCTGCCTTTTGTAAAAATTTGCCAACATTTTGAGCGCCTAAGCTATTTCAGGTCAAGGCATAATAAGCGATTATTGCTTAGACTTCGATCAATCCTCCCGCGGATACGGATATTTTATTTACATGATTCAGTTAAAACAAAACTTTCAGCGCCAGCAAAAAAAATTGAAACACCTCAGCACCCGGGTGTTTAATGCCTCCTCACTGATCCTGTCGCAAAAAACCCCTTTTGAATATATTGCCGGCACCGAGTTTTGCAAGATTCGTTATTACGCTTCACCTGAGAAAAAATATAAGGAGCCTCTGGTTTTCATCGCACCGTTAGCCATTAATATGGATATCTATGATCTGTATCCTTATCGCTCTCTGGTCAAGCATTTTCAGCATAGCGGTTTTGATGTCTATCTGGTGGAATGGAAACGCTTCAACTTTAAGCACCGTCACCTGAATTTTTTATCTTTTATCGATGCAGCCATTCCTCAATCCATTGAAACCATCTGCAAGCATTCAGGCAGTCAGTTCATTTCCTTACACGGCTGGAGTATGGCTGGGGTGTTTGTCACGCTCTATACAGCCCTGCATTCGCCTGAACATGTCAAGAATCTGATCGTGGTGGGCAGTCCTATCGACAGTTATGCGTCAGGACGTGTCGGCAAACTTTTTTCTACGACTAATAAACTGATTTCTAAAAATAAGAATTTGCAACAAGCCATTCATCAAGGACTGATCCCGAAGCAATATATTCATACGCCGGGTATTGTAAATGCCTTGGGCTTCAAGTTACTCGATCCGATCGGCTGGCTCAAAAGCCAGAAGCAGTTTTTGCTGAATCTGGATCATGTCGAAGATGTCTATGAACATGCCACCATGGGAAATTTCCTGAACAAGATGATTGATTATCCAGGTGGGATTAATCAGGACATGGTGCTGCATTTATGGCTGCAAAATCCTTTAAAACAGGGTTCTATCACTTTGGATGGCCGTGTCGTTGATCTTAAAAATATCAGCTGCTCCCTGTTGGTAGGTGCAGGTCAAACCGATCAGATTGTCACAGAACAGTCAGCTAAGCCTTTGATGGAATTGACAAGTAGCCAAGATAAGACGTTTACTCTTATACCGGGTGGTCATCTTGGACTAATGTCGAACCAGAAAACGGCAAATACATTCTGGCCCAAAATGACGACCTGGCTGGTGCAGCGCTCTACACGTCTTGATGTTTAGTGTAGATTCCCCGCACCAGAAAAAAATATTAAATAGCTTTAAACATATTCAGAGGGTACAGCATGATTCAGTCAGTGGCATTTATCGGCCTAGGTGCAATGGGTTTTCGTATGGCAGCACATTTACCCAAGCATTTTGATACGGTCTATGTCTGGAACCGCAGCTTTAACAAGGCAGAGCAACATGCGGCTGAATATGGCACCCAAGCCGTCACACTGGAACAGGCCGTACAGGCAGATGTGATTTTTTCCTGCCTGCCAACTAGCGCTGACGTTGAACGACTTCTGGAAAATCTGTCGCTTAAATCCGGTTCAGTCTGGGTCGACTGCACCAGTGGTGTACCGGATTCTGCCCAAAAATTGGCAGTACAATTGGCTAAACATGGGGTAATCTTTCTGGATGCACCGGTCAGTGGCCAAACCGTTGGTGCTGAGAATGGTACATTAACCGTGATGGTGGGCGGCAATGCAGAGGGCTATGAAAAAGCCCTTCCTGCGATGCAGGCATTTGGCAAGCTGATCAAGCATGTCGGTGAATCTGGCGCGGGTTTTGCAGTGAAAGCCGTAAATAATATGTTAATGGCTGTAAACCTGTGTGCCGTCGCAGAAGGCTTTACTACACTGAAAGCGCATGGGGTAAACTTGCATGAAGCGCTGGATTGTATTAATGCTTCAAGTGGTAAAAGCATGGTGACTGAAACCGTTTTGCCGCAGCGTATTTTAAACCGCAGTTTTCCTGTAACCTTTGCCCTGCCACTCTTGGCCAAAGATACAGGCATTGCAATCGACCTTGCGCGTGAAGCCAAACTTTCTGCGCCTGTGCTCTCGTTGACCCAGAATCTGATTCAAGCGGCCAGCGATCTGTCGGATAAAAACAGTGATTTTTCCAGTGCTGTGAAAATGTATGAATCATGGAGTAATATTACCATCGAGTAATATCTCGCCATTGAATAATGATAACGAAACCTCATATTGTGACTAGTAGGCAGGCACATATAGTGGATAACCCAGAGGAAACTCTCATGAAGAAATTTTCTGTTGCAGCATTGATTGGCTTTGCAACTTTGTTCGGGGCTTCAACATCGGTTCTTGCATCTGAACAAGAGTGCAAAAAATTAAAAAATGATCATGATGTGATTTATGCGTCTAAAGGTTTCTGTTTCAAAGATCCTGAAGCAAAAGCCAAGTTTGGTAATGACAATTGCTATACAACCAAGCCAAAATTCTCGGAAAAAGAGCAACAACGTCTTGACGCGATCAAAGATCGTCAGAAAGAATTGAACTGTAAATAATTCAGTTTAATGACGCTCAAGGAATATACTTATGACTTATGATGATCAGAATATTTTTGCACGAATTCTACGCGGTGAACTTCCTGCGATAAAAGTGTATGAAGATGACCAGGTTCTTGCATTTATGGACATCATGCCTCAGGCAGAAGGTCATACTCTGGTGGTTCCGAAAACTCCGGCAATCACTTTACTGGATCTACCTCCTGAAGCTGCAGCGTATACGATTCAGATCGTACAGAAAGTTGCAAAAGCCATTGAAAAAGGTTTAGGTGTGGACGGTATCGTGCTGATGCAATTATCAGGGGCAGCAGCGGGTCAGACCGTACCACACGTACATTTCCATCTGGTTCCTACCTCTTTGCACAATCTGGGCAAACATGCTGCACAGATGGGCGACCAGGAAAAAATTAAAGCTTTGGCCGAGAAAATTAAAGCTGCCCTTTAAGCTATTCTTAATACCTAAAAATGGAGCCTCGGCTCCATTTTTTATGTCTAATGTATTTCACTCTTGATTAAGCCAATAAAATATCAGTAAAAGTCACCTAGCCTATTTTTTAGGTTTTGCAGCAATCCTGCTTACCCAACTCATAATCTTACAAAAAATAAGACAATGATTGTCTTTAATATTTCTGAAATATTTCCTTAATCATATTGACTTATTTGTAATGAATACTTGGCACCAATAGAGCAGTAGATGTTTCAAAACAATACTGAAACTTGTTTTTAAGACGATGAATAAAAAAGTCTTTATTGGAGCAACACATGAAAAAAACGTTATCTGCATTAGCAATCGGGGCAACAATTTTAACACCAGTGATGGCAGCTGCTGCTGATGTTAAAGTGTATGGTCGTGCACACGTTTCTTTAGATTATCTGGATGATGGCCAGGATTATAACGAAGTAGGTCTTTCTTCAAACTCTTCACGCCTAGGCTTTAAAGCTGAACAAAAACTAGAAAATGGTATGACCGTATTTGGTCAAATCGAACAGGAAATTAACTTTGCAAGTGGTTCTGCAAATGATGATGTTGAATTTGCAACTCGCGATACTTTTGTTGGTTTAAAAGGTGATTTTGGTCAAGCGCGTATCGGCCGTTTTGACAGTCCATTCAAAGTAGCACGTGGCCCGGTCAACTTCTTTGGTGATATGGTCGGTGACGTTCGTAACGTTACGCGTGTAGGCAACCTGCGTTTTGATGAACGTAATGCCAATACCATTGAATATAAATCACCAAAATTTGGTGGCGGTTTCAACGTATTAGGTGCGATGTCACTACATGAAACAAATAGCCCGGATGCCACTAAAGATGGTGCCAAGGACAAAGATAAAGCTTACGACCTCGCTTTAACCTATAAAGAAGGTAAAGTTGATTTCGCTGCTGCCTATGAACACTATGAAGAAGAAGCTGCCCGTGGTGAGCGCGATGGTTTCCGTATCGCAGGTGCTTACAAAATCACACCTGAATTCAACCTGGGTGGTTTATACCAATTCCTTCAACATGATAATTCTGAAGCAAACCCAGATGCACAGGTATTTGGCGTAGCCGGTGAATATAAATTTGCACCAAAAACCTCATTCCGTGGTGAAGTATTCCACCGCGATGTTGATGCCGATGATGCGAATGCAACTTTGCTGGCAATCGGACTTGAGCACCGTTTAGATCCAACAGTCCGCATTTATGGCAACATAGCAACTGTACTAAATGATGAAAACTCAAACCTTACCCCTTGGGCACAAGGTCGTACCAATACTGTAGGTGGCGTACGCGGTGAAGACAGCCTAGGTCTTTCTCTAGGCATGCGTTACGACTTCTAAGTCGAGCCTCCCTCACAAAGCTTAAAAAGAACATGCCTCCAGCATGTTCTTTTTTTGGTGTGTTTTTTATCAAAATAAATAAGATGAGAAAGATTGTGACACTGATATTCAACCCTTATAAAACCAACCAATTTAGTTTGATTAATTTTATTCTTTATTTTAAAACCAAGCATTTTAATCAGATTTAAAAATAGGAGAATATTATTCCAACCAAAATAATCTACATTAAAATATATAAATATAAGCATTTTAGTCGGATTTAAAAACCAATAAAATTACATAAAATAATAAAAAATATTTAGAATAAATTTTAACTTGAATAAATATATATTTATTACTTTCAAGTATTTATAAATATATATTTATTTAAACTGTATCATCTATTTATTTTTTAGTTACAATAGATTAATAATATACAACAAGTCATATAACAGGCTTAGTCGAATGAGCTTAGTTCCTAAAAATCTAAACCAGAGAGTGGTTAGAGAAATAACCGCCATTTTAATTATCAAGGTTATTTTACTCATGATAATTAAAAATATCTGGTTTGATGCGCCTACGATTCCTAAAAATTTTGATAACCAAGTCGCCGAGCGTATCGCCGGCAATCCTTCCCAAATCCAGGAGACACGTTGATGATTTCTGAAAGCGTGGTCGATCTCTCGCGGTTCCAGTTCGCCATGACCGCGATGTATCACTTTATTTTTGTTCCACTGACGCTAGGTCTAGCATTTCTGCTTGCCATTATGGAAACCACCTATGTGATTTCCGGCAAAGAAATCTATAAAGACATGACCAAGTTCTGGGGAAAACTGTTTGGTATTAACTTTGCCTTAGGGGTAACCACCGGCCTGACCATGGAGTTCCAGTTCGGAACCAACTGGGCTTATTACTCGCATTATGTCGGTGATATTTTCGGTGCACCGCTGGCGATTGAAGGTTTGATGGCCTTCTTCCTTGAATCGACCTTTATTGGCTTGTTCTTCTTTGGTTGGGATCGCCTGTCCAAAGTACAACATCTGGCAGTGACCTGGCTGGTAGCTTTAGGCTCGAACATGTCCGCACTCTGGATTCTGGTCGCCAATGGCTGGATGCAAAACCCGGTCGGTTCAGCATTTAACTATGAAACCATGCGTATGGAAATGATGGACTTTGCTGCACTGATCTTTAACCCGGTCGCTCAGGTTAAATTTGTGCATACCGTATCTGCGGGTTATGTCACAGGTGCCATCTTCGTCCTGGCTATTTCAAGTTACTACATGCTGAAAAAACGTGACTTGCCTTTTGCACGCCGTTCTTTTGCCATTGCAGCCATCTTCGGGCTTGCTTCTACACTTTCAGTAATTTTACTGGGTGATGAATCAGGGTATGAGCTGGGCGATGTACAGAAAACCAAACTGGCAGCGATTGAAGCAGAATGGGATACTCACCCTGCACCTGCGCCATTTACTTTGTTCGGTATCCCGAATAAGGAAACCATGACTACAGATTATGCAGTGAAAATTCCTTATGTAATGGGTCTGATTGCTACACGTTCTACGACTGAACAAGTTACAGGTATTAAGGACCTGCTGGTTCAGCATGAAGCGCGTATCCGTAATGGTATGGTGGCCTATTCACAACTGGAAAAATTACGTGCTGGTGATCAGTCTCCAGAACTGAAAACCGCTTTTGAAGAAAGCCAAAAAGACTTAGGTTACGGTCTACTTCTGAAAAAATACACACCAAATGTCGTTGATGCTTCTGAAGAGCAAATCAAAGCAGCTGCTAAAGACACTATTCCACACGTACCAAGCCTGTTCTGGGCATTCCGTGCCATGGTAGCTTCCGGCTTCCTGATGCTACTTCTATTTGCACTGGCAACTTTTGCGGTAGCAAAACGTAATGCTGAAAACAAACCATGGTTATTGAAATTTGCATTATTTGCACTGCCTTTACCTTGGGTTGCTGCGCAAACTGGCTGGTATGTAGCAGAAGTAGGTCGTCAACCATGGACTATTGGTGAGGTATTACCGACGCATCTTTCAGCATCAAGCTTAAGCACAGGTGATGTCTGGGGTTCAATCCTCGCATTGGCAGCATTCTATACCGTGTTACTGATTATCGAGATGTATCTGATGATCAAGTTCTCACGTCTTGGCCCAAGCTCACTGCATACTGGTAAATACCATTTTGAAAAGCTTGCAGCTGCAGAAAAGTCAAATGGGGAGACTCAAGCATGATCGAATATGAATTATTAAAAATCATTTGGTGGGTGCTGGTAGGCGTATTGCTGATTGGCTTTGCCCTCACCGACGGCTTCGATATGGGCTCCATGGCGATCATGCCATTTGTGGGCAAAAATGATAGCGAGCGCCGTGCAGCGATCAATACCATTGCGCCGCACTGGGACGGTAACCAAGTCTGGTTTATTACTGCCGGCGGTGCTTTGTTCGCTGCCTGGCCAATGGTCTATGCAACCGCCTTCTCTGGCATGTACTGGGCACTGTTGCTGGTACTGTTTGCCCTATTCCTGCGTCCGGTCGGTTTTGACTATCGCTCAAAACTGGAAAATACCAAATGGCGCAATTCATGGGACTGGGGTCTAGCCATTGGTGGTGCAGTGCCTGCATTGGTCTTCGGTGTGGCATTCGGCAACATGTTCCTGGGTGTACCATTTACTTTAGATGAAACTGTACGTTCTACTTATACTGGTAGCTTCTTTGCCCTGCTCAATCCGTTTGCAATTGTGTGCGGTCTGGTCAGTTTATCGATGCTGTGTGCACATGGTGGTGCATGGTTAATGCTGCGTACTGATGGTGACCTACGCCAACGTTCTGCCAAAGCAACACAAATCATGGGACTAGTGTATTTAGCAACTTTCCTGGCAGCCGGTGCATGGTTGTATTTTGGTGGCATTCAGGGCTATACCTTAGTTACACCTTTTGATACCAATGGTGTTGCCAATCCGCTGGCCAAAGAAGTATTGACCAATGCCAATCCAGGCTGGATGAATAACTATTCGACTTATCCAATCACGATGGCAGCGCCTATTGCTGGCATTTTGGGTGGCTTGATCATTGTACTTGCAGCAGGTAAAAACAAAGCAGGCTTGAGCTTCCTGGGTTCATCTCTGGCTGTCATCGGCGCCATCCTGACTGCCGGTTTCGCACTGTTCCCTTTCCTGATGCCTTCGAGCATTAACCCGGTTGCAAGTCTGACTATGTGGGATGCGGTATCTAGTAAAAATACCTTAACCGTTATGACCGTTGCTGCCTGTATCTTTGTACCACTGATCCTGACCTATACCACTTGGTGTTATTACAAGATGTGGGGCGTGATTACCAACAAACACATTGAAGATAATTCACATAGCCTGTACTAAGGCTATGTCTTAAGGAGAGACAACTATGTGGTATTTTGCTTGGATTCTGGGTGTACTGATGGCGTGTTTTGCCAGTGTGATTGCTGCCATTTATATGGAACAACACCAAGATCTGGATGAGGAATAAAACATGACCGAAGCTGCGCTTGAGAAAACCGTTGTAGACAAGAAACCAAACAAATTTGCGATGATGATTTCCTGCCTATTGGCTTTTCCTCTCGCAGCCGTGTTATTGGTTCATCCTTCTGCAATGCTGGATGCCAATGGTGAATATAGCCATAGTGCCATGATGTATATCATGATTGGTATTTCTGGAGGCTTTGTCCATGGTGTGGGCTTTGTGCCGCGCCACTGGTTCTGGAAATGGCTATTTAGTCCATTTTTAACTTGGCCTTTAATGATCTGGGGCTATTACACCTGGTTTCTCAGTTAAAGTATTAAATTAAAAAGCCCTCATTTGAGGGCTTTTTAATTTAATACGAGTTCTAGAATACTCTTTTTTTCTTCTGGCCCAACAGGATTTTTAAAACAACTTATTTTAAGTCTATAAGAAAGCCGGAAACAGTCCGACTTTTAGAATGATTTATCGATGAGTATGGATCGACATCACAATGCCCATCCCGGCCAGCATAGAAATTACTGCTGTTCCACCATAACTCATGAGCGGCAATGGATCTCCCGTTACAGGTAAAATCCCGCTCACCATGCCTGAGTTTAAAAATACAAAGAAGAAGAAAGTCAGTCCCATGGCTCCAGCATATAAACGGCCAAAGTTATGAAAGCTGTTTAAACCAATCATCAGACAGCGAATAATAATGGCAGTGAATAAACTAAACAGCAGGAAAACACCGATAAAACCGAATTCTTCGGCATAAGTCGACATAATAAAGTCAGTATGATGTTCAGGAAGATAACCTAAATGTGATTGCGTACCTTCAGTATAGCCTTTACCCGTGGAACCACCTGAACCAATCGCAATTTTGGACTGGATAATATTCCAGCCTGCACCCAAGGCATCCGACTCCGGATCAAATAGCGTAGTAATACGCTTTTTTTGATACTCTTGTAATACAAACATCCATGCAGCCGGAGCTGCCACGGCTACTGCAGCGGCTGCACCACCAATCAGACGCCACGACATCCCACTTAAAAATAGAACAAAAATACCGGGAATCACCAAGCCAATGTTCAAGTCAGGCTGAAGCGCCACCAAAACAAATGGTACGCCCAATAAAATCAGAGCCCCCACAATATGCAAAAATTTGGGAGGAAACGGCTTACGTGCAAAATACCATGCCATCATCAAAGGCATCGCAAATTTCATTACCTCACTCGGTTGCATGCTTCCTACCCCCGGCAAGGTAATCCAGCGGGTTGCACCCAAGCGTTTTTCACCAATCACAAAGACCAGAAGCAGCATGAAGATCCCGAAGGCGTACAGGTATGGACTAATCGCCTGATAAACTTTCGGTGGAATCTGCGCACAGATAAACAGCAGCACAAAACCAATTCCAAAACTGATCGCCTGACGCACCACCATGCCAGAGTCTTCGGATGTCGCGCTATACACCACCATTAAACCCAGGATTGCATTGAGAACTAGAAAGCACAATAACCAGGGATCAAGGTGCAACTTGGTCCATCGAGATGAATCTTGCGGGTTAATACTACGTCCATCACGCAAAGAGTGACGTAAAAACCGATACTGCTGTGAAGGTATCATTGGCCAAAAGGTGAAAAAGAATGATGGCAAAATTATAAGTGAAAGCTATAGCGAATAGATCGCTATAGCCAGATTTATTCTGCTTTTATTTAAATATTATTTGAATATATTTTTAAGCCTGAGCCTGTAAAATCAGCTTGGCCAGTTCCAGATCGTCCGGATAGGTAATTTTAATATTATCGGAACGCCCTTGTACTACACTCACCTGTTCGCCGATATGTTCCAGCGCACTGGCTTCATCAGTAATCGTAGCACCATCTTGCAAAGCCTGCTCAATCGCCCGTTTCAACACACCTAGCTTGGCCATTTGTGGTGTTTGTGCCTGCCAGAGCATCGAGCGATCCACTGTTTCCTCGATATCAAAATTGGTTACTACACGCTTAAGTGTATCTCGCACCGGGATGGCCAGAATCGCAGCCTGATCATTTGTAATCGCCGTATTGACCAGTTGTTGCAGACAATCCAGACTGACACAGGGACGCGCCGCATCATGTACCAGCACCCAATCATTTTCAGAAGCGATTTGAGATAAATAGTTCAGTGCATTTAACACGGAATTCACCCGCTCGGCACCACCCAAACAAAAATGGGCTTTCTCCAGACTGGAAAATGGCAATGTTTTTGCCACGTTGTCCTGTGCACCAATCGCCAGGACATAACCCATCAAAGGCAGTTGATTCAGACGAGCCACCGTATGTTCAAGAACAGTTCGCTCTTGAATCATCTGATATTGTTTCAGTTCTGTTTTAGAGAAACGGCTACCGGAACCTGCAGCTGGAAGAATGACCCAAAGTTTAAGGTGTGGTTGGTGCTTCAGCTGACTCATTGGTTCGCAGGTCTACTTTAGAATTAGGATTAAGATAGATCGGTTTATATTGAGTACTGATCGTGCTCATTTGAATAAAAGTTTCGCGTGGCTTAATCAGACCAAGATCTAAACGCGCATGTTCTTCGATGGCTTCAATACCATTCTTCAAATCATAAACTTCTGCTGCCAGAACGCGATTACGCTCTTTTAGCTCATCATTCAATTCCATTTGTTGTTGGATTTTCTGGGTCAGTTGCTGATGATCATGATAACCACCTTCACCAAACCAGTATAAATATTGAAACCCTGCGATCAAAATGATCGCAAGGCCCAACAGTACTTTACTCGCAGTCGAGTCGAATACATTTAACATTGACATAAGTCGCTTAGTTCAAACCTTTGAACTCAGCTTTACCGCGATATGCAGCATTAGTCAATTCTTCAATACGAAGTAATTGATTATATTTCGCTACACGGTCAGAACGGCAAAGTGAACCCGTCTTGATTTGACCCGCTGCTGTACCTACTGCAAGATCAGCAATCGTTGAATCTTCAGTTTCGCCTGAACGGTGTGAAATTACCGTAGAGTAACCATTTTCTTTCGCAAGGTAGATGGCATCTAAAGTTTCAGTCAAGGTACCGATCTGGTTGTATTTAATCAGAATAGAGTTACCCACTTTTTCGTTGATACCACGCTGCAGGATTTTCGGATTCGTTACGAACAAGTCATCACCTACCAACTGGATCTTGTCACCAAGAATTGAAGTCAGGTAAGACCAGCCTTCCCAGTCAGATTCGTCCAGACCATCTTCAATCGAGATAATTGGGTACTGGTTTACAAGACCTGCTAAATAGTCAGAGAACTGGTTGCTTGTGAACGCTTTGTTGCCTTCGCCCGCAAGAATGTATTGACCATTTTTGTAGAATTCTGAAGATGCACAGTCAAGCGCAAGCATGATGTCAGAACCTGCTTTGTAGCCAGTTTGACCAATTGCTTCAAGAATAACCGTGATTGCTTCTTCGTTTGAACGTAAGTTCGGTGCAAAACCACCTTCATCACCTACCGCAGTGTTTAAACCTTTTTTGTTTAATACTGATTTAAGTGAATGGAAAATTTCAGCACCGGCACGTAGCGCTTCAGAGAATGAAGTGAAGCCTACTGGCTCAATCATGAATTCTTGAATATCGACGTTGTTGTCTGCATGTGAACCACCATTGATGATGTTCATCATTGGTACAGGCATGGTCAAAATCGTTTGACCGCGAAGATCTGCGATGTATTGGAAAAGAGGAATTTTCTTTTCTTCAGCAGCAGCGCGCGCAGCAGCCAAAGACACTGCCAAAGTTGCGTTTGCACCTAATTTTTCTTTGTTTTCAGTACCGTCAAGCGCGATCATCGTGTTATCGATGTCTTTTTGTTCGAATACTGATTTACCGACCAAAGCGTCACGGATTAACGTATTGACGTTATTTACCGCAGTTTTAACGCCTTTACCTAAGTAACGCGCTTTATCGCCATCACGAAGTTCTAAAGCTTCACGAGAACCAGTTGAAGCACCAGATGGTGCACATGCACGGCCAACTACGCCAGATGCTAAGATTACGTCTGCTTCGATGGTAGGGTTACCACGAGAGTCCAAAATTTCACGTGCACGAATGTCAACGATTTGGCTCATGAACTATTCCTCAGTTGATTAATATGAGCTGCCTATACGGCAGCGCAAGAGTGATAAACTCAGTGTGTATCTAACTTTTCGAAACCTTTAACCAAGGTATCCAATTCTTTTAGCTGTGCCAGGAACGGCTCAAGCTGAGACATGCGCAGCGCACATGGACCATCACACTTGGCTTTTTCCGGATCTGGATGGGCTTCTAGGAACAAGCCTGCAAGACCTGTTGCCATACCCGCACGCGCAAGCGTTGTAATTTGCGCACGACGACCACCGGCAGAATCTGCACGGCCGCCTGGCGTTTGTAAGGCATGGGTCACATCAAAGAACACCGGCACATTCATCTCTTTCATGATGTCGAAGCCCAGCATATCTACAACCAGATTGTTATAGCCAAATGCCGAACCACGCTCACAAATAATCAGCTTGTCATTTCCAGCTTCCAGACACTTATGCAGAATATGGCGCATTTCGTGCGGAGCCAGGAACTGGGCTTTTTTGATGTTGATGATCGCATCCGTTTTCGCCATGGCTTCAACCAGATCCGTCTGACGGCTTAAGAAAGCTGGCAATTGAATAATGTCTGCCACTTCTGCAACAGGAGCCGCTTGGTACGGCTCATGCACATCGGTGATGATCGGCACATTAAAGTGTTTTTTAATGTCAGCTAACCACTCGAGACCTTTTTCCAGGCCTGGGCCACGGAAAGAGTTCAGGCTTGAACGGTTGGCTTTATCAAAGCTGGCTTTGAACACATAAGGAATGCCCAAACGTGTGCAGATATCGACATAAGTCTCTGCAATTTCAAAAGCCAGGTCTTTAGATTCAAGTACATTCATTCCGCCGAATAATACAAATGGCAAATGATTTGCCATTTGTATATCGCCCAAACGTACAATTTCTTGTGGTTTTAATTGCGACATTTAAACTTCCCTAGTTGTGTCCTACACACCGATTATTTGGTTTTTTGGTACTGCTTTTTCGCAGCATCAATGAAACCTGCAAACAATGGGTGACCATCACGTGGCGAGCTGGTAAATTCCGGGTGGAATTGTACTGCAATAAACCAAGGATGTGCAGGAATTTCAACAGTTTCTACCAGATGCTGTACCGGAGAATAACCAGAAATCTTCATGCCTTTTTCTTCCAGCACTGGGATATAACGGTTGTTCATCTCGTAACGGTGACGGTGACGTTCGATGATTTCTTCAGAACCATAAACTTCTGCAGTTTTAGTCCCCGCAACCAGTTCAGATTTTTGCGCGCCTAAACGCATCGTACCACCCAGATCAGAATCAGCAGAACGTTGCTGAACTTCACCACGCTCATCTAACCATTCAGTAATTAAACCAATCAATGGAGATTTGGTTGAACGGTTAAATTCAGTCGAAGTCGCATCTGCAATACCAGCAACATTACGTGCGTATTCGATCACGGCCAACTGCATACCCAAGCAAATACCGAGGAACGGCACACCGTTCTCACGTGCGAACTGAATCGCCTTCATTTTGCCTTCAGTACCGCGCTCACCGAAACCGCCAGGAACCAGAATCGCATCAGCATCTTTCAATACTTCTGCTACATCTTGGCTTTCAAGCTCTTCAGCGTTTACGTAGTCAATCTGAACTTTCACACGGTTTTGAATACCCGCATGCAGAAGTGCTTCGTTGACTGATTTGTAAGCATCTGGAAGTTCAACGTATTTGCCAACCATTGCAACACGTACGGTGTATTCAGGGTTCAGCAGTGCTTCTACAACGTTATCCCAATCTGTTAAATCAGCTTCAGGAAGATCGTTATAACCAAAACGTTCACAGATTAAATCGTCAACATTTTGTTCGTAGAATGTACGTGGAATCTGGTAGATCGAACGTGCGTCTTTACATACCACAACGGCACGTGCTTCAACGTTGGTAAATAATGCAATCTTACGCGTCGTATCTGCATCTACATCGTATTCTGTACGGCAGATGAGAATGTCTGGCTGAATACCAATCGACAGGAGTTCTTTAACAGAGTGCTGTGTTGGTTTGGTTTTTAATTCTGCTGCAGACTTAATGTATGGGAGTAACGTTAAGTGCATTAACATGGTACGTTTATGACCAAGTTCAACCATTAACTGACGTACAGATTCCATGAATGGGAGAGATTCAATATCACCTACAGTACCGCCGATCTCTACGATCGCAACGTCATAACCTTCGCCTGCACGAAGTACACGCTCTTTGATATTGTCAGTAATGTGTGGAATAACTTGCACAGTACCACCCAGGTAATCACCACGGCGTTCTTTGTTTAGAACATCTTGGTAAACACGGCCTGATGTGAAGTTATTCAGTTTGGTCATTTTCGCACGACGCAAGAAACGTTCGTAGTAACCCAAGTCTAAGTCTGTTTCAGCACCATCTTCTGTAACAAAAACTTCACCATGCTGGAATGGGCTCATTGTCCCTGGATCGACATTAATGTATGGATCCATTTTTACCATGGTCACTTTTAAACCACGAGCTTCTAAAAGTGCAGCAACAGAAGCAGCTGAAATACCTTTACCTAGTGATGAAACTACACCACCAGTAACGAAAATAAAATGGGTCATTGGGTTTCTCGTACAATCGAGCCTAAATCGGCCTGCAATGTTGCGCAATTTTACTTTACCTTGTACCTAGAAAGCAAAGTCAATCCGCATCAATTCAAAGAACAATAAACAATTGACTATTCTAACAGCAATTCCTATAAAAAATTACAGTAAGTTCATATGATTTCTATCTTGCATTTTGCTGCTATAATAGTGTATCCACTCCACACTTTTATGTTTGATGCAATGATGATGAAGAAACTTTTAATCTCCACCCTAATCCTGACTGGCCTGACATTAACTGCGTGTGTAAAAAAAGAAGCACCAAAAGAAGAAGAGCAAGTAGAAGTTACTCCAGCATCTGAAATCTCGACTCCAGAACCAACGCAATTTGAACCGCTTGAACCTGTAGAGCCAATGGTAATTGAAGAGGAAGTAGCGCCAACGGTTGAAATTCAACGTGAGCAAACTGAAAACACCACGACCGAAATCCGTCGTGAAATCAAAAAGCCAGAAACAACTGAGCCGGCACCAGTGCCTGAAACCCGCGAAGAACCTGCGTCAAAGCCTGCTGAGACCACCCCTAAAACCAATTCAAATCCAGAAAACAAGTCTGAAGATGATGCGGTTGCTGACGCGATTGCCGCAGCGATGCCAGCACTTGACTGATTACAGGATCATTCATCAAAAAAACCCAGCAGATGCTGGGTTTTTTATTGGAACTTTTTAAGCAGATACTGTTGCCGGTGCACGAGATAAGTGAATCAAATAATCTGCCATTAGTCGGGTAGCCCAAGATTCGGTTTGCATCAAGCCCTGATAAAAGCCGCAATGACTGCCTTTTTTGGTGGTAATCACCATAATATTGGACATCGCCCGAATTTTTTCTTTATAAGGTTCTAAATTTCGGATGTGACACACAGGATCATCCTCCGCATTTAAAATCATCAGCGGAATTTTGATACTTTCAAATACATAAATCGGATTGGTTGCCTGGGTATAACTGGCATAATCCGTAAATCCAGCCAGTTCAAAATAGAGTTTTTCAAATTCGGACAGATCTTTAACTTCTAATAACTGTTTCCAGCTTGGGCAGACCTGCCAGGTTTCCTGATAAGGATGAATAAAGCGCTTAATCAGTTTTTTGGCCATAACTTTACTGTAAAACGGATGCACATTGGCAAAACCAGTTTCAGTGTTATAGCCAGGACATAAAGCAAAAGCTGCTTTTAATGGGGTTTGTTCACCCTCTTCGCCCAGATAACGCACTAACAATCCCGTACCCGCAGAAGAGCCAACTCCATAGAGATCGGATTGAGGAAATCTGTCCTGTATATACAAGAGTTGTTCACGCAAATCCTGAGTTGAACCAAACAGGTTCATTTTAGGCACAGGCATGGGTAAGTCTGCGTGACCACGGCGTAAACACAATGCCACACGCCAACCGGTATGTTTATGCAGATCACGAACCAGTTCACGCATCGATTCAGGAGAACCGGTAATGGTATGGAGTAAGACAATCGTTGGCGTATTTGCCGGAAGATCCAGTCCATACCAAGCAATACCGGTAATGCCGCCATCTGACATTTTCAGCTGTTCAAGCGCATCATATTTCAGCTTAATGGTACGTTTTTTAATTAAATCGAAATACAGAATATGTGCATGTGCATTGGCTAACCAAGGCGTAGGACGATATTTTTGTTGCAACTGCGGTAAGCGTTCAATGAGTCCTGAAAATACACCATTCGGATTGTAATACAGGGTCGGCTGATCTGCTCCGCTGAAACGATCCAGATATTCACTGGAAAGCTGACCCAATTTTTTAAGCAACATTTTCATCTGTCATCCCCCTCTAGTTGTACTAGCTGTGATTTACAAATTTCATGCCGACTTGAATCAATAGTTCGAATTAAGTTTTAGCTTGGAATGATTGCATCCGCTGGCCCATCTGTACAGCCAAGGCTTCAAGTCCGGACTTAGGTCGAATCATGACTTCAAAATCAATCATCTGCCCCTCTTCATTAAACTGAATCATGTCAACTCCCTTTAGTTTTTTATCGCCTACATTGGCAGAAAACTCAAGTACGACATTGTTACCATCTTCACTTATAAATTCACGGTGATAGGTGAATTTTTCAAAGACTTGAATGACATTAGTCAAAATAAAAAATACCACCTGTTTTCCAGGATAAGGCTGAAAAGCCACAGGCGAACGAAATACCACTTCTTCAGCAAGTAGTTCATTCAAGATCGACATATCACGGGTTTCCAGCATCTCATGCCAGCGTGCAATGGATTTTCTGGTATTTTCGATGGTCATTTTGGATTCCTTCTTTTTTGATATTTTTTAATAAAAGCTTAAATACTTCTTTCTTTTAATTGAAAGAATTCCCCCTTTTATTAAAGGTGAGAAGTACTGCTTCGCAAGGGGGGATTCTTTCTTACAAATCCTCTCCCTAACCCTCTCCTTTAATAAAGGAGAGGGGAAAAAGCAGGTTTTAATATTTTCAGATCACCGCCGCCAATTCAGCACCCTGACGGATTGCACGCTTGGCATCCAGCTCACCCGCTTCTTTCGCTCCACCAATCAGATGCACATTTTTACCCGCCGCTTTTAGCTCATCAAACATGGCGGTATAAGATTCCTGACCGGCACAAATAATCACGTGATCGACTTCCAACACAGCAGGCTTGTCATTCACGACAATATGTAAGCCCTGATCATCAATTTTTTCATAATTGGCGCCCGCAATCATTTTTACGTCACGGTGTTTTAAACCGGTACGATGAATCCAGCCTGTGGTTTTACCCAAACTCGCGCCGACTGAAGCAGCTTTACGTTGCAATAAATAAATTTCACGTTGCGGTTTTTCTACATTTGCGGCTTTTAAGCCACCGACATTTTCATAGTCAGTATCAATACCCCATTCATCATAGAATTTTTCCGGATTGATACTACCACTTTCCCCTTCATGGCTCAGGAATTCGGCTGTATCAAAACCAATACCGCCTGCACCAATAATGGCAACTCGCTGCCCCACTGGCTTACGCTCTTTCAGAACATCCAGATAAGACAGTACTTTTGCATGAGCAATGCCCGGAATCTCAAGCTGACGCGGTGTCACGCCTGTTGCCACCACAATGTCATCAAAGTTTGACTGAGCCAGTTCTTCCAGACTCGCCTTATGGTTCAGCTGCAATTTAATACGTGGCTGTAATTCAATCTGGCGTTTGAAATAACGCAAGGTTTCATAAAACTCTTCCTTGCCTGGAATGGTCTTGGCAATATTAAACTGCCCACCAATCTGAGCAGCGGCTTCAAATACCGTCACCTGATGACCGCGATTTGCCGCATATACAGCAAAACTTAAACCTGCAGGACCTGCACCAATCACGGCAATATTTTTTGCAACATTGGTTTCTTTAAAAATGAGCTCTGTTTCATAGCAGGCACGTGGATTGACCAGACAGGTGGCAATTTTCATTGAGAAAATATGATCCAGACAGGCCTGATTACAACCGATACAGGTATTGATCTCATCGCTACGACCCTGCTCCGCTTTCAGAACAAACTCCGAATCAGCCAGCATTGGGCGAGCCATAGAAATCATATCAGCATCACCAGATGCCAATACATACTCAGCCATTTCCGGGGTATTAATACGGTTTGAAGTAATTAAAGGAATCTTCACCTGACCTTTCAGTTTACGCGTCACCCAAGTGAAGGCTGCACGAGGTACTTTGGTAGCAATAGTCGGAATACGCGCTTCATGCCAGCCAATGCCGGTATTGATAATGGTCGCACCGGCTTTTTCAATTTCTTTGGCCAACTGGATGACTTCTTCCAGAGTTGAACCGCCTTCGACCAGATCCAGCATAGATAGGCGATAAATAATGATAAAGTTCTCACCGACCATTTCACGGGTACGGCGTACGATTTCAATCGGGAAACGGATGCGGTTTGCATAGCTTCCACCCCACTCATCATCACGATGGTTGGTACGCGCGGCAATAAACTCGTTAATCAAATAGCCTTCCGAGCCCATGATTTCGACACCGTCATAACCTGCATACTGAGCCAGTCTGGCACAGTTAGCAAAATCATCGATGGTCTGCTGCACTTCAGCCGAGCTTAAAGCATGCGGTTTGACTGGATTAATCGGTGCCTGAATTGAAGACGGCGCAACATTTTCAGCCTGATAAGAATAGCGTCCGGTATGCAAAATCTGCATGGCAATTTTCCCGCCCGCCTCATGTACGGCCTGGGTAATTACCTTATGCTTTTCAGCTTCTTCAAGAGTGTCAAGTTTGGAACCACCATGAAACGTCACCCCATGATCATTTGGTGAAATCCCGCCGGTGACGATTAAAGCGACTCCACCTTTGGCACGCTCTGCATAGAAAGCTGCCATCCGATCATATCCGCCGGGTGCCTCTTCAAGACCAACGTGCATGGAACCCATTAACACGCGGTTTTTAAGCGTGGTAAAACCCAAGTTCAATGGGGCAAGTAAATTCGGATATTTAGACATTTCAACTCCTGAGCGTGCGTTTAGGCTGGCTATTGTTTTAGCAACTGGCAGTTTGATCCCTCAAACTTTCCAGTTTAATGCAACTTGTTGCACTAATTTATATGCCAGAATTGATTTTTATGCAACATGTTGCATAATAATCCTGAGTCACTTTTTTGAGACGCTTATGTCTTTAGCGCATGTTTTATTGACCAGCCTGATTGAAAAGCCCAGCACCGGAATCGAACTGGCCCGCCGTTTTGACCGATCCATGGGCTTCTTCTGGAATGCCACTCATCAGCAGATTTATCGCGAGCTGAATGCCATGCTGCAAAAAGGATGGATTTCGACGATAGAAGAGGAAGATTCCAATAGCCGCAAAAAGACATATCAGGTGGAACGTCTGGGCCGGGAAGAACTGGCCAACTGGATGCTGCAACAAAGTCCACCGGCACAACTGCGCGAAGAACTGATGGTGCGTTTACGTGCCGAAGCCCAGCTTGGTGGCAATAACACCTTGGCAGAGCTGGAACGCCATCTGGAACTGCATAAAGAAAAACTAAAAACCTATCAGCAGATTTTTGCCAAGGACTTTGCTCAAGCACACGAAAATGACCGTACCTTGTATATTCATAAAATGATTTTACAACTGGGGATTGATCAGGAACTGGGCTGGATTTCCTGGCTGGAACAGGTCATTCAGCGACTCAAACAATTTGATGCAAAATAACTGTAAATACGGAGACACACATGCCCTTTTATCGCATGCCCGATGGTGAACAGCTATTTGTACTCGAATACGGTCAGGGACAGCCGGTACTGGTACTCTCAGGACTCGGCATGCTGAGCTGGCAATGGAAAGCTTTTCTCTATGCGCATCAGAAAAATTTCCGTTTCATTATTCCGGAATGGCGCGGCTTTGGGGCTTCCAGTCGCTGTAAAATTCCGCAAGATCTTGATGCAATTTCCAGTCACTGGCTGGATATTCAATCGGTAATTCAACAGCTCAATTTAGATAAATTCATTGTGATTGCTTACTCTATAGGCGCGACGACAACCATGCATGGCCTGCACTATGGGGACTTTGCCAAACACATAACAGCTTATTTGCACATTGAGCAGACTCCCAAAATACCAGTCGATGATGCTTGGGCTTTTGGTCTTTTTGGCCCACGTCATCAGGAATTTATCGACATTCTGCAGCAGCTCTCTGCCCTACTTGCACAATATCAGCAAGTTGAATTGATTCGCGATCTTGACGTTTCTGTCCGTAAACAAATTGCCGCCCTATGGCTAAAGTTTATTCAGCTACAAAATGAACAAAAATATAGCCTGAAAGCTTTCGAATTCATTTTGAATCAACCACGACTGCAAAGTCTGTTATTGCCTTCCAGTCGGGTGGATTATATGACGTGGTATATCAACAATTATTTATATCATCGTGAAGATTACCGAGAAGCATTGGCCCAGCTCAGCTGTCCGGTGACTTTCTTTAGCGGTGTACAATCCAAGTTGTATCCTTTTGAAGGTCAGCGCCTGATTGCAGAAAGCCTACCTCAGGCCAAACAGATACTTTTCAGAAAATCCGGCCATACACCTTTACTGACTGAACCCTTAAAATTTACCCGAGAACTTGGCATCTTCTTAAAAGAAAATTCACAATCTAGCACTTCAGCTGCCTAAAGATTCAGGAGATAGAACAATGAAAAAGCTGGTGGTCTTTTCCGGTGCAGGCATGAGCGCCGAAAGTGGCATTAATACTTTTCGCGACAGTGATGGACTTTGGGAACAGTATCGTATAGAAGAAGTGGCTACACCTGAGGCTTGGGCTAAAAATCCGCAACTGGTACAACGCTTTTATAACGCCCGCCGTAAAAATATTCTAGAAGCACAGCCAAATGCTGCCCACCAAGTGATTGCGGATCTTGAAGATAACTTTGATGTGCATGTAATCACCCAAAATATTGATGACTTACATGAACGTGCCGGCAGCTCCAAGGTGATCCATTTACATGGCAATATTCGTCTGGCCAAAAGCTCAGGCCCCGACGCACAAAGCACGACCGAGTTTTATCCAATTGAAGGTTCTGAATTAGATTTAAATCAACACTTTTGCAAGGCAGGATATCCGCTGCGTCCTCATGTGGTCTGGTTTGGCGAAACCGTGCCCGCATATGAAGAAGCTCAAGACTGTGTACAGGATGCCGATATTTTTGTGGTCATTGGTACCAGCCTGCAGGTTTATCCGGTTGCCGGATTAATTCATGAGATTCCTGCAAGCTGTCAGGCCTATTACATCGACCCGAAAGCCGAGCAGCAGCATTTGCCTGGGCAGTTTTACAAAATCCCCCAAAACGCGACCGATGGCATGCAAACACTGCTAGGCTTACTGAAATCCGGGAATTAAATCTTTATGCGCTGCATTCTCTGATTGACAGTATGCAACAATCAATTTTTAATCAGCTTATCGTTGCAAGGATGGAATTAAACCATGCTGTCTGATCTGGATGACTTTTACTGTTTCGCTCAGGTGGTGGAACATGGCGGCTTTAGTGCAGCCGAACGTGCGACCGATATTCCCAAATCCAAACTCAGCCGTCGGGTGTTTAATCTGGAAGAGCGTCTGGGTGTACGTCTGATTCAGCGCAGTTCTCGTCATTTTGCCGTCACCGATATTGGCATGAATATTTATCGGCATGCCCAAGTTATGCTGAATGCTGCACAGGCAGCGCATGATCTGGTCGATCATCTGAGTACCGAACCACGCGGAACTATTAAAGTCAGTCTGCCAGTGTCTATTGCCCAGAACGAACTGGCAAAAATTCTGCCGGATTTTTTGAAAAAATATCCTGAAATTAAAGTCCAGATGATGATCACCAATCGCCGGGTCGATATTATCAATGAAGGCTTTGATCTGGCCTTACGTGTCCGTTCCAGCCTGGATGATGACCCGAATCTGGTGATCCGCCAGTTTGAAAAAATTGAGCAGCATCTATTTGCCAGTCAAGGTTATTTAAATGAATTTGGTGAACTGAAAAACCCTGAGCAACTGGCTGAACATAAAATTCTGAGTATGGCTGAAGATCATACCGAACAGTTTCTGACCTTACAAAATGAACAGCAGGAACAGAAAAAAATTCGTGTCAGTCCAACCGTTATGGGTTCTGACTTAAATATGCTGGCACAATTGGCCGCGTCAGGATCAGGCATCACTTTGTTACCAGATAATGTGGTCGAGCATTACGTGGCAAGTGGTGAACTGGTTCGAGTGCTTCCTGACTGGAAAGCACCGCATGGTATTTTCCATGTGGTTTATCCTTCACGTCGCGGCTTATTACCTGCAGTAAGGGTCTTTATTGATTATCTGGTCGCTGAATTAAATCGGCGCTAAATGAAGTACTTTTGAGAAAAACTAGACAAAAAAAATAGCTCATTCTTGGGGAAAAATGAGCTAGAAAACTTTCACTACAGCATAGTGAGCGAAAAAAGGAACTATGTATCTGACTCTTATTTTAATCAGATATACAATCCTAAACCACTGTTTAATGTAGTGTTTTGTATGTTTTCGTCAACAATCACGAGTGAGTTGTAATTTATGTAAGTGGATTATCTAAATAAAGATCATGCAATCAATATTTTAAATCTCCGGATACTCACCTGCGCCTTCAGGCCAAGGCGACAAGACTTCAAATCCGGTTTCGGTGACATAGACCATATGTTCCCATTGGGCAGACCAGGATTTATCCGTGGTGACCACAGTCCAGCCATCTTTCAGCTCTTTGACGCGAGCTTTGCCCATATTCACCATTGGCTCAATAGTAAACACCATTCCCGGAACCAATTTAATGCCCTGACCTAGCTGACCATAATGCAGAATGTTTGGCTGTTCGTGATAGACCTTGCCGATGCCATGACCGCAATATTCACGCACAATGGAATAGCCTTCACGCTGTGCGACCGTTTGAATCGCATAACCAATATCACCCAAGGTCGCGCCCGGCTTCACCGCATGAATCCCGGCCACCATAGCTTCATAAGTGGTATTGACCAATCGCTTGGCTTCTGGAGATGGGGTTCCAACATAGTACATCCGGCTAGTATCACCGAAATAACCGTCTTTAATAATGGCAACATCAATATTGATAATATCGCCATCCTGCAGAACAACTTTTGATGATGGAATGCCGTGACAAACCACTTCATTCGGTGAAATACAGGTGGTTTTGGTGTAGCCATAATAGCCAATATTGGCTGGCGTCACTTTTAATGTATTGACAATAAAATCATGACAGAGATCATCCAGATATTCAGTCGTGACACCTGGCTTGACATGTCCCCCGATCATCGCTAAAACCTCTGCAGCCAAACGCCCAGCTATCCGCAGTTTTTCAACATCTTGCTCAGTTTTAAGACTAATCGCTGGAGCTCGCATATACCTATCCTCACTATGAATCCCTGAATTATAATCCTTTTTTTGCGAAATATGTCTCAGTTGTTGAGTTTCAGCACAGCAATTTTCCTTGAAATAGGAATTTTCACTGCTGCTTATTTATACAAACAATAACTGACATATTTTGATATCAAGTGTAGATATCTTTTGAGCTTATAAGGAAAAATATATTTTTCAGCGAATTATCAAACATATATTTCTACCAAGACTTGAATGAGCGGTTATGTGATCTGCAAACTCACTAGAATCAAGGCTTCCAACCTTAAAATAAACTCCAAAAAATTGGACATATACACTAAAATCGCTTTCTTTTGTTCTATTGATCTCCCTTTATGACAAGTCTGCGTACCCGGGATATTGTCGCCCTTGGTTTTATGACCTTTGCACTGTTTATTGGTGCGGGCAACATTATCTTCCCACCGATTGTGGCTCAACAAGCCGGTGAACACGTATGGCTCGCTGCTTTAGGTTTCCTTATTACAGCAGTCGGCTTACCCGTGATCACCATTATTGCGTTGTCTCGCGTTGAAGGCTCCATTCAGGCACTAAGCTCACCTCTTGGCAAAGCAGCCAGCATTTTACTGACCGTGATATGTTATTTGGCTGTTGGTCCTTTATTTGCGACGCCACGTACCGCAACCGTTTCTTATGAAATCGGTTTTTCATCTTACTTTGGCAATGAATCTGGTAGTCTGCTCATTTACAGCATCATCTATTTTGCTGTGGTGACCATCGTGTCCTTATATCCAAACAAGATCCTGGATACCGTCGGCTATTTCCTGTCGCCACTTAAAATTATTTCTTTGATAATTTTGGGTGTAGCAGCCGTGATGATTCCTGCCAGCAATCCGCCTGCAGCGATCGATAATTACGTTACCAGTCCAGTGACTGAAGGTATCGTGAATGGTTATTTAACCATGGATACTTTGGGCGCTTTAGTTTTCGGTATTGTGATTGTTAAAGCCATTACTTCACGTGGTGTAACCGATAAAAAACTGATTACCAAATATGCGGTCAATGCCGGCATTATTTCTGGTATTGGTTTAACTCTGGTGTATTTAAGTCTGTTTAAACTTGGACTGGGTAGCCATGAGATCGCACCAAATGCAGCCAATGGTGCCATTATCCTGCATGCTTATGTACAACATGCTTTTGGCGATATGGGTGCCTACTTCCTGTCTGGCATGATTTTTATTGCCTGTATGGTCACTGCAATTGGTCTGACCTGTGCCTGCGCCGAGTATTTCTCCAGTTTGACCAAAATCCCGTACAAGATTTTTGTCTTTATTCTGGTCGGCTTCTCACTGGTGATTTCAAACCTGGGTTTAACCAAACTGATTGCTGTTTCGGTTCCAGTCTTGAGCGCTATTTATCCGCCTGCCATTAGCGTCATTATGCTGAGCTTCTGTGCGAGCTTCTTCAAGAAACCATCTCATGTGATTGCGCCAGTGACCCTGGTGGCCTTGATCTTTGGTATTTTTGACGGATTAAAAGTCGCTGGTTTTGAATTGCCTGCATTACTGCAAAACTTACCTCTATCAGAACAGAATCTGGCCTGGTTTATTCCATCCATGATTGTATTGCTGATTACAGCTGTGATTGACCGTATTAGAAACTAAAATTTCTAGGATGTCTGAAAAATCGTATTTTTACCCAAAATCCGGTTTGAGCGTGATCAATAATTGTCAGGTTTTACCCAAACGGGCATTTATTGTTTCTTCATCATGGCATCAAATCACCGCTGTAAATCTTGATACTAAGATTTTCTATAAAATATGATGTATAGAATTGCACTTTAATTATTTTATTTTTTATATAAATATAAACAAAACTTTAATTTCCTGATTTTAGATACCTATTGTTGCCAACTTAAACCAAGTCCCCCTCCGAGTCATACGCAGGCTTACAAAGTATTGATTAACACTACATATCTTTGGCGTAGAATTTGCATTTTCTATCTGGTCGCATTAATCAAATGATGACTACATCTTATTTCCAAAATTAGCTGGAGGTGAAATCTGAAAATATAATTCTTGCCTAATCAAGTGATTATGTAGTTATACGACTAAAGATGGCCATTTTGACTGTAAAAGCCTGCCACAGCAGTTGCAAAGGTCCAAATTAAACAGTACAACTATATATTCAATTCTGACTGATTAAATCTGCTTTAATCTTCAATAACATAAATAAATGGGAGGGATGGAGATGTTATCATTACATTTCAACAAGCAAGTCTTCATTGACGCTCTTAAAGCCAACAACACCAATCTGGTGACATTTATATGCACCACTTTTGCACTCATGCTGACTTTAACCGTCCATTGTTTAATTCAAGGTAATTTAAAACTTGAATACTTTGGCTATGCACTGATTGTCTCAGCTGCATTTTTCCTATGGGCTGCCATAGACCAGAAATACCGATAAACAAATTTTAAATTAGCCCAGATGGATGATATGGCCAGTCATCCATCTGATGAAAAAAGTGTTTTAACTTTCAAACATTCCAGCATCCTTTCAGAATAACTATAAAAAGAAGATTAGAATAATCCCGCAAATGCTCCATAGAGCAAAATCCCTGTCCCGCCCAATTCTGCGATAATTAAACCCAGCATGGCTAAAGTCATCAAACTTTCTGGCAAATGAAACTTACCCAACTGATGCGGCTGTTTAAACTGATTCGTTGTGTCTTGCAGGAAACCATGCAACATATAAGCGGCAATCGAGAAGCTGAAAAACAGAATATTGATCAGTACGCAAATCAGATTCACCATACTCGGCCACACTGAACAATAGGCTAATACTGCCAGAATTAAAGTTGCGGGTGCATAAAGCAGGCTGCTACGATGGGCAATATCGACATAATAATGTGCGCGTGACTGAGGTGATTGACGAATCTGCCAATATTTCCAGACACCGGTCAACATCCCGATCCACAAGAATATTCCACTAAAAATAACGGCTATTTTAACGGCCAGCTCAAGTTCCATTAGCTGCATAAGTTTATTCCATCTCTATTATTTTACTGACTTTTAAGTCATGTTTTCCCCAAGCTACCCTGCTAAAAATCTATACAGTAAAAGCTTCATGGGATTATAAAAATCATAGTGTATCGTATGTCTGAATTTGAAACATTGACTCTCCAGTGTCAGGATGGCTATCGCTTAAGTGCACGTTTTTATGCAGCTATTTCTGAAACTGAAAAACTTCCGGTATTAATGTGTCCGGCAACTGGCATTACCAAACAGTTTTATCATCAGTTTTGTGTCTGGTTACAAGCTCAAGGCTATGCCGTTATGGTCTTTGATTTTCGGGGGATTGGTGATTCACTACACGGTCCGTTGAGAAATTCAAAAGCCAGTATTGTGCAATGGGGTCAACTGGATATTCCGGCCGCGATCGATGCTTTATTAACGCGTACCAATACAGAAAAGGTGACTTTACTTGGACATAGCGCCGGTGGTCAGCTTTTAGGTATCGTACCAAATCATCATAAAGTCGCAAAAGTCGTAGCCGTGTCTTGCTCAACCGGACATATCAAAGGACTTAAAGGTAAAACTAGATTGCTTGCGCCGGTCATGTTTAATGTCATTTTCCCACTGGCCCGAATCACCAAAGGTTATGGCCCGACTCAAGCGATTGGTATGGGTGAAAACCTGCCTAAAGATGTAGCACGAGAATGGGCACTGTTTTGTAGTAAACCGGGCTATGTGATGAATGCGGTCGGTAAACTTATATCACCTAAAGCAGATTTTCATACTCAAATCACCTGCCCGATTACCTCGATCTGGTCATCGGATGATGAAATTGCCACGGAAGCCAACGTGAAAGATTTACTACGTTTATATCCAAACGCAAAAACCCAGATAATTGAACTTAGACCTAAAAGTTATGCCTATAAAGCCATTGGTCATATGCTGATGTTCAAGAAATCGCATCAGAATTTATGGCCGGTGATTGAACAGCAATTGACGGTTTAAATCAGATTTAGATGGTTATTTGCAGGCTGCTGTGTTCTAATACTCTCAGTTTGAGATGAGCCTCTTACAGTATATGGGCTTGACCTATATACGACTAGCCCCTAACCATGGGGCTTTTTATTGTCTCAATATTTTAAAACGTATATAAAAATGGGCTGACGATAACGCCAACCCATGTCTTTCTTTATCAAATTAAATATTATTTTGACTCAATGTCATAGACCCAATTTCGTGCCTGTTTCTCAGTCGTAGTTTCACAAACATAATAGTCATGATCCCAAGAGTCTGGATGGAAGATTTCACGTTTGTGATAAGTCACTTGTTTGGCATTTTCAACACAGGTGAATTTATCACCTTGGTCTTTGACCTGCGTTCCGTTGAGGAAACCACCAATACAGAGAAATCGGGATTGTTTGGGCATTGATTACTTCAACTTCTTTGAACTTTTAAATCATCAGGTAAATTATTATAAATTTTTCTAGTTGTCATTGTTATTTTTTGAATATTGACGATATCATCATTGATTTTTTCACCACTAACAAAACTGCGTAATGAGATTAAAGTTTTCTCATAAAAATAATCGTGCCAAATAAACATATACTCGTCACCATATTTCTCAAATGAACTTTTAGTACTTGGTAAGTATTTAATTATTAGTTCAACAAGCTCTTTATCTTCTTTTTTTAAAAATTCTGTGGTTTTATCTTTAAAAGCCGCTATTAATGTTATTGCAGTAACTGTTATTCCCTGAAAAATACGCAAACTATTTAAACTTTCATGATCTAAATAAAGATCTATAAAATCACTATTTAAGTCTTTAATTTGTTTTAAAATATTTTCAATGTTGCAGTCACGGTATAGCTGCTCACCAACCCATTGTAATTCTAATTCTCTTTTTTCAGCATATACTTTTTTAAAATTAATTCTTATTAGTATTTGAATCAGGAAGTTTGTTTTATTAAATACTTTTATTAATTTTAAACAATCTTCCGCAGCAATTAATTGCTTATCATTTCTTACTTTTGAACGATTTTTTTCTAAATCAGTTAAATAATTATTTATTAACGCTATATGACTGTCTTTTTCTCTTATTTTTTGTCGAAATTCTTCCATTTCTTTTTCAAATTTAATATTAATTTTCTTTTCATAATACTTAAAAATAATATCTTTAAAAAAATATGCAATACCAACAAGAAAACTTGTAGATCCTAATGTACTAAACAACAACACTGATAAATCTGATAATTCCATTAATAATTCTTCTCAAAAAAATAAGGGCTGATAAATCAGCCCTTATTTTAAACTACTTTTTAACCAACAATTAAGTTAACTGAGCAGCAGCAATTTTCTTAGTATCAACGTCTTTAGCAGCGTTAGTATATTCGCTCATCTTGTCGAAGCTTAAGTATTGATAGATGTCAGCTGACATGCTGTCAATTTGAGCTGCATACTGTTGGTATTCTTCTGGAGAAGGTA
Organism: Acinetobacter lwoffii; assembly: GCF_022809915.1. GTDB lineage: Bacteria > Pseudomonadota > Gammaproteobacteria > Pseudomonadales > Moraxellaceae > Acinetobacter > Acinetobacter lwoffii_M. The sequence continues at coordinate 46,080 of NZ_JALGQY010000022.1, forward strand.
ATTTACCCAATACAGCAGCAACAGAAGCAAGTTCAGCAGAAGCCAGGTAAACGTTAGCACCTTGACCTAAACGGTTCGGGAAGTTACGCGTAGAAGTCGATACACAAGTCGTGTTCGGAGCTACACGTGCCTGGTTACCCATACACAATGAACAACCTGGCATTTCAGTACGCGCGCCAGCTTTACCATAAATGTTATAGAAACCTTCTTCCATCAACTGATGTTCGTCCATACGCGTCGGTGGAGCGATCCACAAACGAGTTGACAATGCACCACCAGGAACTTTCTCAAGCAACTTACCAGTTGCACGGAAGTGACCGATGTTAGTCATACAAGAACCAACGAATACTTCGTCAATTTTCGCGCCTTGAACGTCAGAAAGAAGTTTCGCATCATCTGGATCGTTCGGGCAGCAAAGAATAGGTTCTTTGATGTCTGCAAGATCGATTTCATACACTTTGGTGTATTCAGCATCAGCATCAGCTTTGATCAGGCTTGGGTTAGCCAACCATTTTTCCATGTTCTCAACACGACGAGCCATCGTACGCGCATCGCCATAACCTTCAGAAATCATCCACTTCAACATGGTGATGTTTGAACGAAGATATTCAGCAACTTTCTCTTCAGAAAGCGTGATAGAACAACCAGCAGCAGAACGTTCAGCAGAAGCATCAGAAAGTTCGAATGCTTGCTCAACAGTCAGGTCAGTTTCCATTTCTGTTAAGTCGATCTCAAGGATACGACCAGAGAAGATGTTTTTCTTACCTTTCTTCTCTACAGTTAGGTCACCTTCCTTAATTGCGTAGTAAGGAATTGCATGTACAAGGTCACGTAGAGTGATACCAGGCTGCATTTTACCCTTGAACTTCACAAGTACAGATTCAGGCATATCTAGTGGCATAACACCAGTTGCTGCAGCGAACGCTACAAGACCAGAACCCGCCGGGAATGAAATACCGATTGGGAAACGTGTATGCGAGTCACCACCAGTACCAACGGTATCCGGAAGAAGCATACGGTTTAACCAAGAGTGAATAATACCGTCACCTGGGCGTAAAGACACACCACCACGGTTCATGATGAAATCAGGAAGCGAGTGTTGCATTTGAACGTCAACTGGTTTTGGATAAGCAGCTGTATGACAGAAAGATTGCATAACAAGGTCAGCAGAGAAACCTAGGCAAGCCAAGTCTTTCAATTCGTCACGAGTCATTGGACCTGTTGTATCTTGCGAACCCACAGTAGTCATCTTAGGTTCACAGTAAGTACCTGGAAGTACCCCTTGACCTTCAGGAAGACCACAAGCGCGACCAACCATCTTCTGAGCTTGAGTGAAACCTTTACCAGTTGCAGCAGGCTGAACCGGAGTACGGAACATTGTAGATACTGGAAGACCTAAAGCTTCACGCGCTTTAGTCGTCAAACCACGACCTACGATCAGGTTAATACGACCACCAGCACGAACTTCGTCTAGAAGTACTGGAGTTTTAAGTTCAGCTTCAGCGATTTGCGCGCCGTCTTTGAACGCAGTTACTTTAGCAGCAGCGTGATCGATCTTAAGAACGATTTCGTCGCCCATGTTCATGTTAGCAACATCGATCTCGATCGGTAACGCACCAGCATCTTCCATCGTGTTGAAGAAAATTGGAGCGATTTTAGAACCTAGGCAGTAACCACCGTCTTTCTTGTTCGGGATGTGTGGAATGTCATCACCGAAGAACCAAAGTACAGAGTTAGTTGCAGATTTACGAGATGAACCTGTACCAACAACGTCACCAACGTAAGCAACTTGGTTGCCTTTCGCGATCAATTCTTTAATTTGGTTAAGTGGACCCACTTCACCAGGAACTTCTGGATTGATTCCGTCACGTACGTTTTTCAACATTGCATTTGCGTGCAATGGAATGTCTGGACGGCTCCAAGCGTCTTGTGCAGGTGACAAGTCGTCAGTGTTGGTTTCGCCAGTTACTTTGAAAACAGTCAGTTTGATTTCTTCAGGAACGTCTTTACGGCTAGTGAACCATTCAGCGTCAGCCCAAGACTGCATAACTGCTTGAGCATTTGCGTTACCAGCTTTTGCTTTATCAGCAACGTCATGGAATGCATCAAATACAAGAAGCGTTTTTTTCAATGCTTCAGCTGCAAGTTCAGCAAGCTCAGCATTGTCTAAAAGTTCAACTAAAGGCGCTACGTTGTAACCACCAAGCATAGTACCTAGTAAATAAACAGCACGTTCTTTAGAAACGAGTGGAGAGGTTGCTTCGCCTTTTGCCAATGCAGCTAAGAACGCAGCTTTTACATATGCAGCTTGGTCAACACCTGCTGGTACACGGTTTTCAAGCAAATCTACCAAGTATGCTTCTTCACCAGCTGGCGGGTTTTTTAGTAGTTCAACTAATGCAGCTGTTTGGGCATCGTCAAGTGGCTTCGGTGGGACTCCGAGTGCGGCACGTTCTTCAACGTGTTGGCGGTAAGCTTCTAGCACAGTGTTATTCCTCTTTTTTAAAAAATTACTTATGAATTCCTGCTTATTCCAAGCTTCATAAATAATATGGACTCCGAAATTTTACTAAATTTCCAGTTAAAAGTTAATGCAACTCAAGTGTTTCTTCGTGATGCTCGTTATTTTATAACTAAATGATGCTCTTAATGATTATTCCATAATCAGTTCCAGCTTACACCACACGAAACAAGCCCATGAATAGGCCCTTTTAACTGAATTTAATGCATAAAAAAGGCACCCTGATGTTGCCTGATTTGAAGTTAAAAAGATACTCCACCTTAGTGTACAGTGGTCGAGTTTAAATACTGCTGATATGAGTCTCGGCAGCCTTGGAATTTCACCACGCATTCATCTTCATAGGTGCTACTGTGATTATTGCTGGCAAAGGAAATATCAACCTGATAAAGCTTTTTATCTTGTTCTAGTATCTTCTTTAAAACGACTTTGTCACCGACGCTGAGTACATAGCGACTGCTGCCAATAATGACCACACCCTCTTCATCTTCCAGCAGCAGATCAGAATGATGCAAATATCTTACGACTTCCATATTGTGCTACTCCTCGGTTAATTGGAGTTAAATTCATTATTCAATATAAAGATAAGTATTTCTATATTTTAGATTTAGAAATTGTCACAACGTGTACATTTTGCTTAGGTTATTTTTATTATTTAGTCTTTTGAAGATGCTTATATTTAAATACGTTTAATGGGAAATATGGGTTGGATAATTTTATCCAGATATAAAAAAACCGTTCCTTAGAACGGTTTGTAATCTGGTAATTCATCATGCGGTGTCGCAATACACTTTGCAGTAAATTCAGCGCGGACTTTTTCACGGGCTGCTTTTACATCTACCTTAATCTCTTCGGCTGGAATCGCATAGACTTCATCAATAATATTCAGGATAAAACCTTTGGTGGTTTCATCATCGATCTTGTTGGCATGCTCGATTGCTTTTTCTTTCTCAATCGCATTCTGACGATCCAGCATAATGGTACGCGCCGCATTACCGACACTTCGACAATAACCTTGCCACTGCTCTTCAGGGGTTAAGGGTTTCTTCTCGGCACAACCGGCCAGCGCCAGCATAAACGATAAAGCCAATAACTTTTTCATGAATTTCTCCTTCCGAGGGGCAATATAAAAGATCGGGGAAGGTTTGTCATTTCAAAATGCCAGTTGTATGGAATTAAAAAAGCCCACTCATGGGCTTTTTCATTTTGTGTAATTAACCACATGAAGCCTGGGTAATCTTTTTGCTTGTAGGATCCACCGTTACAGTCACTCGTTCTTCACGATAATCCATCGTCACCGCTTGACCCGGCTCAACCATACGTACAATTTGTGCCTTGGTTTTCTGCTTGATTTGCGCTTCAGTCAAATTGGACTGACCCACCAATGCCGCTGCCTGATCAGCAATACATTTAGGTTGATTCATGTGCAGTAATTCCCACTCCTCGACCACCTGACCATTCTTTAAATGGCAATATCCGACCTGACCATTGCTTTCAGTACGAATCTCAAGCTTGCCACCCTGATTGACACAATAAGCGCTTGCAGGATTCGCTGAACCTATTTTAGGAGCTTCCGTCTCAGATTGCGGCGTGGTGGTACATGCGCTTAAAGCGACAGCCAGCAAACCGAACAGCATTGTTTTTTTCATGAGAGCCTATTCTTCTTTAATAATTCTTCACCAATTTAGCATATTTCCTTGTCCTCGCCAGACACAAGTCTGTGTACATTTTTAACTGTACTTTTTCATTAAAAAATGGAAATAAGACCTTTGTAAATTAAGGACTTCAACGCTATAACTTCTTTCAATGAACAAGAAAAACAGAAGAGAAGAACCTCTACAAAATACGAAAATTCCGGATGAATAGTCTGAACCAAGTAATTATGCACCTCAATAGCATTGCATTGTCATTACATCAATCAAATATGACTTCACTTTTAGATTTGTGATCTGTGCTGGATTGATTTAATATTTGATTGAATTTTAAACTTTCTATTGGCATGACAGACGATCCTCAACTCTCCCTCAAGGAATATCTTGCTACGGTTCAGGAAGTGGTCAAACTCACTTTCGATACACCAGTATGGGTCAAAGCCGAGATTCGTAATCTAAGTATTAAAGCTGGCCATTATTATCTGGAGCTGGCAGAAAAAGAAGTCGATAGTGATCAGGTCATTGCCAGTTGCCGAGCAACCATCTGGAAATTTAGTGCCCAGAAAATTGTCACGCAGTTTGAACGTGAAAGCGGGATTGAGCTGAGTCGTGATTTGAAAGTGCTGATTAAAGTCAAAGCTAATTTCGATCCGCAGTATGGTTTTTCTTTAAATATCGTTGAAATTGATTCAGGCTATACCCTAGGAGATATTGCCCGGCGTTATCAGCAGATTGTTGAGCGCTTGACAACTGAAGGACTGATTCAACGCAATAAAAACTTGCCCAGCCCTTTTGACCTGAACCGGATTCTGGTGATTGCTCCCGAAAATGCAGCAGGCCTGGGAGATTTCAAAAAAGATGCCGATGCACTACAGCGTGCGCAGGTGTGTGAGTTTGTCTATCACAGTGCGACTTTTCAGGGAAATACCGCCCCGCAAAGTATTATGTACAGTCTGGCACAAGCGCTCAAACAATGGGCTCAGACCTATAACACTGCCCCGGATCTGATTGTGATTATACGAGGGGGTGGCGCAGTCAATGATCTGGCTTATTTGAATGATTATGATCTGGCTGCCCTGCTTTGCAAGCGTTCGGTGCCGGTATGGGTCGGCATCGGGCATGAAAAAGACCGTACCATTCTGGATGAGATTGCGCATCGCTCCTTTGATACTCCGAGTAAAGCCATTGCCGGAATCCGCAATCATATCTTTAAACTGACCCAGGATATTCTGAATTATCTACAGCGCATTCAGCGTTTATCCCAGCAACAGATTCAAGCTTATCAAAATCAGAATGATCAATTTTTGAAACTGATTCAAAGTCTGGCCAACAACCAGATTATGGATGCGCTGCAACGTCTGCAACAGATCAAGGCCAATACTACCAGTCTGGCCCAGCAGCATACCCAGCTGATTAATCAGCAGCTTGATGCCCTGATGCGGGAAACGCTACTACAAAATCCTAAACATGTTTTATCCAAGGGTTATGCCATCGTGCGCCAGCAAGAACATGTGGTTGCCTCTATTCAACAGATTCAGTCCAGCGATCTGGTTGAAGTCGAATTACATGACGGCATTTTCTCAGCACAACTTATACAGGTACTTCCTCATGAATCATGATACTTTGAGCTTCCAACAAGGCTATGACATCTTGAAAAAGAATGCGGAATTGCTCGAATCTCAGCAAGAACCGGATATTGATAACTTGATGAAAATCGTGGAAGAATCCATGACCGCCTATAAAGCTTGCAAGGCACGGGTTGAAGCGGTTCAAACTGCGTTAAATGATACTTTTAAAGATTAATTGGATGTCATTTCAAATATTAGCTTAGACTATTCTGCTAGATTGAGTTGACATAAAAGCTCTCATTCATGGGGGCTTTTTTATTAAGTGAAAAAAATCATTTCAATGACTATTTAAATTTTCTAGATGGGGATTTTGATCAATCCGCTCAATTCTAAATGGGAAATATTGTATTTTCATTCTCATCCACCAGACGATAAAAAGCCCAATATTGAATTGGGCTTTTTATTACTCTTCAATTTCTATAGGATCACCGTCTTCAGGGCGAATATGACGCGTCCCATCATCCGCAGGATCAACACTAGAACCATCTTTGGTAATAGCATTGTAAATTTCATCCTCTTTCTTATCATCGATAAATTCTTCATCTTCGAAATCTTGAGGCTCACTATCGTCGTCAAAGTTCAAAGGCTTTTCTTCATTTATCATGGCGATCCATCACTTATTTAACCAATAAAATATCATGCTCAAATATTTGAAAGATTCATTCAAGAGTCAACGATGATCATTTGTGTAACTGAATAAACACAATAGTCATTGGAACATTACTTTTCTATCGACAAAAAAATGCCTCCTTAGGGAAGGAGGCTGAAATTGGAAAGAAACTACAGCGATAGAATCTATTCATGAATTATATATAAACTTATAATTTATACATTAGCATAATATTACATTAATTTTTCAATTAAAAAGCCCGCTTACTCTTTCAAATAAGCGGGCTAGTGCTGTAGTCATTTTCTTCGTATTATTTGCGTCTTCTTGTTTTCGCAAAATGACTATAGCACTGTGAATTTATCAATAAAGTATAGGGAGTATTAATAAACTGTTCTCTTACATTTGCTTTAAGTTACTTTTCGTTCAATAAGCTGTACATATTAAAAAAGCCCACCTTTCGATGGGCCTTTCCCTTTATCACTTTTGCGCTGATTCAGGTATGTTGTCAAAGTGAGCAACGACTAGAGAATAAGCAAGCTATTGATAAAAATATATAAATACACCATTAACATATAAAAAAATTATAGTTTTATAAAAAATAACTATACTTGTTGAAGTAATTGGCGATTTTAGCTTTCAACGACACTTTATAGCTGACTTAATTTACTAGACATATAAGTTAAAAATAACGTCTTATCCTGAAAATCAGGCATTTCAAACACCCAAAAAATGTAATTTTTAGATCTCAATTTAAGTTTCACATTCACAGCCTTTACTTGAATCATTGCATCCTCATGCTGCATTTCTGCGAATAATTCTAAAATCAGGGCAAAGAATCTCAGTTTGTTGACTGTGTTGTATTTTGTTGGTTTATATATTCTCAAGGCTTCAGAATATATAAGCTCGCACCATTCATTTCCATCTTCATCATCCATTAGCTCTCATTTAATTATTTAAAATAGATCACGAGGTAGGTTTATAACATGAGGGCTATAATTAAACTGCTTTTAATCTGAATATTAAAATTATAAATTTTTAGAAAATAAAAAAGCCCATCATCCGATGAGCCTTTTTGGGAAATATATCGTGAAGAACTAAGCTGCAAATTCTTGCAGTACAAATCGTTTTACACTTTCATCAAAGTCAGGTTTTGAAAGAGCAAGCTTGCCATTTTTCATAGTTTTATAACAATAACTCGCTGCTACTCCCATACCAACCAAAGTCAACAACTTCATTGCTCACCTCTTTACTGGGAAGATTTGAATACAAAGTTATCATTCAAATTTGTAGTTTTCCAACTCAGTTTCGATTGTTTTCTGTACTACATGTTAATGAATGTATGAATAATAAATGAAAACCTGCCGGATGATGTGTTTGCTTAAAGTCTTTCAACTAGTGGTTAATTTGCGTATCTATCCAGTTAAGGAAATTTTCCTTATTACTGAATTCTGGCATAGACCCTAAATTTATAGACTCTTTAGCACCAAATTTTCCAGCGACATTATTCGGTGCTTGAACTCTAAAATCCAGAGGATCACTTTCATGTAGAGTTCGAAAATATTCTACCGCTTTATCAAATTCACTTTTATCCTTAAAACCTGGTCGTTCCTTTAAAAAGTCATAAACTTGTTCTAGAGCTGGTAGATAATTATTTTTAGGCATTCTGTTTTCTCTAAAATGATGAGTTTTATGATGAAGACCTATTTTGAATGAATAATGATAAGAATATTCCCTTATTTCTTAGAGTTTATGTAAATCATGATGATTTGAGAGTTAAATCTAAATTCTGGAGTAAGCTGATAAAAAATGAGCGTAAACATACACTCATTTTTACTACATTTTCTGATGCATGCTTAACTGACCCGCATTGCTTTAAAATAAGGTCTATTTTATTGAACAAAGTGCAAATGTCGGCTGCTCTATCAGTAAAGATCAGATGCACTTTAAATGCGCCAGTTTAAGGTTCAAGCCTAATTAACGCTATGAATATCAAGTTCATCATTGGTGGTCAATACAACAGAAGCCAAAATTGGAATGCCCAAAATGAAAGGTACAGCGAAAATCCATAGGACTACGGTTACATCCGATTTAAAGAAAAATTGAATGGCTAATGCAGTCAAAATAAGTACAGAAAATAGAATCGCAGCAAAACGGATGATAAATTTAGTCGACATGCGAAGATGCTCTTATGCGTGAAATCGTATTTTCAATATACACCTATTTTTATTATGGGTTTATTGATTTTCAGTCTGTTATTGCATATTTTAATTGATTTTCTATATGTGATAGCTGAATTATACGATGATCAGTTTTCTTCACCCTGAAGTCTCATCCTAAATTCTTTCTCTACTCGCGATTTATTGTCGTATATGTATAGAGATTGGATTCAGACATCAACGCTTCTGCTGACTAATATATCAATCTATTTTATAGCTAGGGTCTGTTGACATTTACTGTTCATAATTAACCCTATAAAGGTAGCCATAAAAATATACAGGCTAAAGCAACAGAACTTTGATAATTTCTT
>NZ_JALGQY010000066.1:0-3148 GCF_022809915.1 Acinetobacter lwoffii
AAATTCATGCAAGGTTTTGACTTTAAAGAGGATGTAAAGGATGTGATTATTGATTTGACCCATTCTCACATTTGGGACGTAACATCAGTCGCCATGCTTGATTCTGTTGTAAATAAATTTCAAAAGAATGGTGTGAATGTCACTGTGCGTGGCTTAAATGAAGCTAGCTCTATCATGATTGATAAGTATGGAACACATGCCAGAATCTAAGTGAAGGAGACTCTACATTTATGTAGAATCTCTAAAATTAACATAATACACCTTATACGAAATGCGTTATAATTCTCTTGAAAATTCAACGCTGTAGTTTCTAGTTGATAGCCCGAACATCCCTGTTCGGGATTTTTTTGTGATTTTTCACGTTCCACGCCTATTATTTAAGCAATGTTTCACGACTTTATTCAGTTTTAATAAACATCATCCGGTTTTTTGAGGAGTCATTATTTCATGTGCTTGCACTGAAATTGGCTCATCAAAAAATTGGAGTCCTGGCTAACCATAAGGAAGGAAAAAACGGCTCAGGAAGCCTCTCTTTTTAGGTTCAGGCTCAACGTGTTCTGGGACAGGGATACGTTTGTTCTCTGGAGTAGTCAATCCGTCATCTTTAGCTGGAACGACTATTACCTCTTCCTTCATTTCTACAATGGGAGCTGATTGAGGGAGTTCGAGTTCACTAGGGTCTTGAATCTTTGGTTTGGGTGCTTCCAGTAGACGTTGCATCGTCTCAATTTGATTTTGATAAAAGGATTCACGCTCTTTTGCATCATCAAGCTGATTTTTCAGCATGTCTATCTGTTGCCTAAGTAGTAAAACTTCTGCCGAATTTGGACTGTCTATTTTTACAGACTCTTTTACATCTAGTTTTTTTGAAGGTTCGCCAAAAACACGAATAGCTTCAGCCAGATCAATTTTATTATCAGAATTTTTACTTAAAATTCCTTTCTTTATGTTGTTGTAAATCGTTTGTCTATTGATATTGTAAAGCTTAGAAAGCTCAAGAACTGTAAGGCTTTTCATGCTGTAAATCTATGCCTAACTCTGTCAAAAGTTGTTGTCTATTAGACTGCCTAATAGACAAATGATCAAGTATAAATTTTAGGCAGCTTGATAGCCAACTTTTTGAAGATAAGGGAATAATTCTTGGAATTTTTCACTATCTTGAAGCATTTCAGCAATACGTATAGCGAATTGTGGATAGCTTTCTGTACCCTGAGAATACTTACCCATTTCTGGTAGTTCGGAAAGTTTAGTAGCGAATAAGTGGCGTTGCTTATCTGTCATTCTCGAGAAAAGATCAGTTGTATTAGGGTCTCTATTAGTTTCTATAGATCGAATAGTTGCTTTCTTTGGCTTAAAGCTAAAAGAAAATCCTGAGATTGAACGACCTTTTTTATGCTGTTCGTATTTAACAGTTATATCTGAAAATTCATTGATTTGATCTACTGCAATATCTAAAACACGTCTCTTAAATGCTTCCATTCGAGTGTATTCGTTAACACCTATACCAAGTTGGCTACGAAATTTATTTAATTCATAAACAGGCGTTTTCCCTACAGACTTCCATTGCATTAAGAGCTCATAAAGACGTACTGCATAAACGCTTTTGAAGTCAGCAGTTTTTTTCAAATGATAACTAGTAAAATACTGTTCAAACCCATCTATTTTAGTGACATGTTCAATTACCACACGAGTTAAGGTAACTAAAATTCTTCCTTCACCTTTCCGATAATTAGCATCTTGAATCCAGCGACTTTTTGTTAAAGTTCCATCTTCATTGGTAATCGTAAATTGTCTTTTAAAAAGAGAATCTTCTGCTTCAATTAATGCTAAATAAGCTGCATCTGGAGAAACGTTAAATGCTTTAGCATATCTAAGAGCATTTAATTCTAAAGGTTCATCTGTTGATAATCCTTGTCCAGTCTCACGAGCGTCTACAATTGCGAGCTGAAGTAAACGGGTTTCGCTTAAAGTAAGTGTCTGTAAAGCTTGTACAAGTTTATTAGATTTTACGACTAAGTCTGTCATGTCATTCTATTTAGCAACAATTTTATTGTGTTGCTATAACAACATAATAAATATTTGTTGTCAAATACCGAGGAAACGTTGCTATATAACCGAGGAAACGTTGCTATATAACCGAGGAAACGTTGCTATATAACCGAGGAAACGTTGCTATATAAAGCTTGAAAGCCGTATAAATAAAAGGATTCAGTCGAGTTAAAAACATTTAAAAACATTTAAAAACTTTAAAAATAATTAAAAGCATATTTCATGAAAAATTGCCCTTGGTTTTCGCTTCGCTCAAACTCTATTGAATCTCGCTTTCGCTCGATTCGTGGGGGCAATTTTTGGTTAATGTTTTCGTGACTTTTAGAAAAAGCAAAAGCAACTCGGAATTCGCTTCGCTCATAAGCTTTTTTTCTCGCTACGCTCGGTTTAGGAATCAAGCTTGGAAAGTTCGCACCCATTCGGGATGCTCTGCTATGCAGGTGATTGATGGATAGGGAGCTTGTAATCAGGGAAAGGGATGGGCAAATTTTCTCAGTTCGCTCGTAGACACTCGCTCTGTTTAGCGACTCATGCCACGAGATTTCATTTTAGGAGCTTGTTGCTGTGCTTTGAGCTGTTGTTCTTGTCTGAGTTTCATCTGTTGTTCTGCTTTGATCTCATCCACACATTTTTTAATGACTTGATAGGATAGGTATAGAGTCTGGTATTGCTTGGCTTTGGCCGGATGTTGTTGTTGGTACTGCTTCCAGGCATGTTCTTTGAACTTTTCATTCTCCAATAAATCCTTCACACCATGTTTTTTCTGGTGTTCATGCTGACCTTTCATCTTTTTGTGTTCCTGGTAGATCTCATCACGTTGGGCTTCCCAGGCTTTTTTTCCAAACAGTAAGGGTTTGTTCTGGGTTAATTCGTTGTGTTGATCGACCAGGCTTTGCAATTTGTCATGACTTTGCTTGAGTCCACTTTTCACGATCTCCTGGGCAAGGTGCTGATTGAACTCGTTTTGATGTTTGTGGTGCTTGGTCAGGTTTATTTCGGCTTGTTTGAGATTGCGCTGCATAAAATCCAGGTCTAGATTCGCGTCTTTTGCGCTGATTTCGCGTTTTAGCACTTTGCCAAGGGTTTCCCTCTGTTTTTC